>RFGD01000067.1 GCA_003696705.1 Alphaproteobacteria bacterium
GCACCCCGGTCAGAGGGCCTTTCGCGCCCTGAGCGCCGCCGTGATCGTGCCGTCGTCGAGATAGTCGAGCTCTCCGCCCACCGGTACGCCCTGCGCCAGCGACGTCACCGTGGCGCCGCTGCCCGCAAGCGCGTCGGCGATGTAATGGGCCGTGGTCTGTCCGTCCACGGTTGCGTTCAGGGCCAGGATGACCTCGGTCACGCCTTCGTCGGCGACGCGCCGCACCAGCCGCGGGATGCCAAGCTCTTCCGGGCCGATCGCGTCCAGCGCCGACAGCGTGCCGCCGAGGACGTGATAGCGTCCCTTGAAGACGGCCGCGCGCTCCATGGCCCAGAGATCGGCGACGTCCTCGACGACGCAGATCTGGCCGTTCGCCCGACGCTCCGAGGCGCAGATGTCGCAGACGTCGCGGGTGGCGACGTTGCGGCAAACGACGCATTCTCGCGCGTTCTCGGCGACGGCGGCCATCGCCTCGGCCAGGGGGCGCAGGAGGGTCGCGCGTTTGCGCACAAGCTGAAGGACCGCCCGGCGGGCCGAGCGTGGCCCGAGGCCCGGCAGACGGGCCATCAGTTCGATGAGCGTCTCGATTTCCTTCGGGGCGTCGCTCATGGAAGCCTGACCGCCAGGGCTCAGAACGGCAGCTTCATGCCGGGCGGCAGGCCCAGCCTTTCGGCAAGGCGGGCCATCTCGGCCTGGCTGCGCTCGGCCGCGCGGGCCTGCGCATCCTTGATGGCGGCAAGGATCAGATCCTCGACCACTTCCTTGTCCTCGGCGCTGAAAAGGCTCGGGTCGATGTCGATCCCCGTCAGCTCGCCCTTTGCCGTGGCCGTGACCTTGACCATGCCGGCGCCGGCCTCGCCAGTCACGGTGATGCTGTCCAGGCTTTCCTGAAGCTCGGCCATCTTGGCCTGCATCTCTTGCGCCTGTTTCATGAGCTTGGCCATGTCGCCAAGCTGTCCCAGTCCCTTGAACATGGGGTATTCCTCCGCGTTCGGGGTCAGTTCTCTTCGAACGGATCCCATTCCTCGTCAACTTCGGGCAGTGCTTCGGTGGCGGCGTCGCGCGCGATCTCCTCTCGGGTGCGCACGGCCTGGATTTCGGCCCCGGAAAAGGTGGCAAGCGCCTTGGCCACAAGGGGATGCGAGGCGACGGCCTCGCGCAGTTCGGCGGCGCGCCGTTCGCGGGCCTCGGCGATCGTGGGAGCGCCGCCGGTCGTCACGATGCTGACCGCCCAGCGGGCCCCGGTCCAGGCCTGGAGCCGCTGGCCAAGGCGCTGGGCCAGATCCTTCGGCGCGCCGGGCGCCGGCTCGAACTCGATCCGGCCGGGCTCGTACCGCACGAGCCGCACCCCTGTCTCGACGTCGATGAGCAGCTTGGCATCGCGCCGCTCGCGGATCAGTTCGACGACCGATTCGAAGCTGACAAGGCGGGCAAGCGCCGCGGATGCCGGCGCCAGCGCCCTGGCCTCGGCGGCCTGGCCGGCGGTGGCATGCGGTCTGCCCGGGGCGCCGCCGGGCGAGGATCCGGCGTGGGCACGGATGCCCGGCGCGGCGCCCGTTGCCGGCCGGGCGGTCGATGACGCGCCGGGGGCGGGGCCGCCGGGGGAAGTGCCGCGGGTCGCGCCGGGGGTCGTGCCGCGCTCGGGGCCGGACCCGGGGCCCGGGCTGCCCGGTGCCTCGGAAAGACGGCGGACGATTTCCTCGGGCGATGGCAGTTCGGCCACATGCGTAAGCCGGATCACGGCCATTTCGGCCGCCATCATGGGGCTCGGCGCGGCGGCGGTTTCCTCGATCGCCTTGAGAAGCATCTGCCATGCCCGCGTCAACGCCCGCATGGGAAGCCGGGCGGCCAGATCGGTTCCGCGCTGGCGTTCGTCGGGGCCGATCGCCGGATCCTCGGCGGCATCGGGCGAGATCTTCAGAAGGCTGATCCAGTGCGTGACCTCGGCGAGGTCGCGCAGGACGACGACGGGGTCCGCGCCGTCGGCATACTGCTGCGAAAGCTCGGCCAGGGCACCGGCCGGGTCGCCGGCCATGATGCGCTCGAACAGGTCCATGATGCGCCCGCGGTCGGCAAGGCCCAGCATGTCGCGCACCTGTTCGGCCGAGGTCTCGCCCGCGCCATGGGCGATGGCCTGGTCGAGAAGGCTCATGGCATCGCGGACCGACCCTTCCGAGGCGCGCGCGATAAGCGCCAGCGCGTCGTCGCCGATCGTCGCGCCCTCGGCGGTCGCGATGCGGCGCAGGTGGGCGATCATCGTTTCGGGTTCGACGCGGCGCAGATCGAAGCGCTGGCACCGGCTCAGGACCGTGACGGGGACCTTGCGGATCTCGGTGGTCGCGAAGATGAACTTCACGTGCGCCGGCGGCTCTTCCAGCGTCTTCAGAAGGGCGTTGAAGGCCGAGGTGCTGAGCATGTGCACCTCGTCGATGATGTAGATCTTGTAGCGCGCGGAAGCGGCTCGGTAGTGGACGCTTTCGATGATCTCGCGAATGTCGCCGACGCCCGTGCGGCTGGCCGCGTCCATTTCGATGACGTCGACGTGGCGCCCTTCGGCGATGGCCGTGCAGTGTTCGCAGACGCCGCATGGCTCGGTCGTGGGGCCGCCCGTGCCGTCGGGCCCGACGCAGTTCATGCCCTTGGCGATGATCCGCGCCGTCGTCGTCTTCCCGGTGCCCCGGATGCCGGTCATGATGAATGCCTGGGCGATCCGGTCCGCGGCGAACGCATTCTTCAGCGTGCGCACCATCGCGTCCTGCCCGATCAGGTCGGCGAAGGTCTGCGGGCGGTATTTCCGGGCAAGAACCTGGTACGGCGTCGAGGCTGTGTCGGATTCGGTCATGAAGCCCCCGCTGGTCTCGTTCCCCTTAGGTAGCGTTCCGCGGCGCGCCCGACAAGGCGCATCACGGCCGCCGTCAGGCTGTGCGGCAGTTGGCCGTGAACGCGGCCCGGGCGACGGGGGAAGGGGGGTGAGAGGCTGGACAGCGACCCGAGCGGGACTCGTTACGGCTGCTTCCTTCCGGACCTGACCGGGTTGGCGAGACGCTCGCCCGCGCCAACCTCTCGGGGGTTCACTTATGCGCGGCGGCCATTCGATGCAAGCGTCTTCCGCCCTGCTTCGGGGCGAGGGCGTTGCGCGGTAGCGGCCGGCGTGGCATTCCGGGGCGCATCCGGAAAGCGCCGGCAGAGGGCCGGCAGAGGGGTTTGTACATGCGCGAAGGGCCTCATCTGGCGGGCGGGATCCTCGATCGGGCCGCGAAGTTGCGTGAAGACGCTGCGGCGCTCGAGGCGTTCCGTCAGGACCCCCGATGCCGCATCCTTCCCGTCTGGCGGGGCCGGCCGCTCTTTCGCGCGGACGGCGGCCGCGAACGCCTGGCGCTTGTCGCGCCGGCGGATCCGCTTCTGTCCGGGGCGCCCGGGGACTGGGTGTTTCTGGGCCTGCATGACGGCGCCGCCCGATTTGCGGCGGACGTGTCCGCGGCGGGCGACACGACGGGCGCCACCGCCGATCCCTTGCCCGAGATCGCACCGGGATTTCTCGCTCCCGATCTGCGCGACAGGCTGGCCGAGCTGGATGCGGCGGCGGGCGAACTGGCAGCCACGGCGCGGGCGCTCTTGTCCTGGCACCGGCGAAACGGCTTTTGTGCCGCTTGCGGCGCGCGGACGCGGATGACTGCCGGCGGCTGGCAACGGCAGTGCGACGCGTGCGGCGCGGTGCACTTTCCGCGCACCGATCCCGTCGTCATCATGCTGGTCGAGCGTGCGGGGCGGCTTCTGGTTGGCCGATCGCATGGCTGGCCCGAAGGGATGTATTCCCTTCTGGCCGGTTTCGTCGAACCCGGCGAGGGGGTCGAGGCCGCCGTGCGCCGTGAGGTCGCCGAGGAGGCGGGGCTTCGCGTCGGCCGCGTGCGATACATCGCGTCGCAGGCCTGGCCGTGGCCCGGCTCGCTGATGCTGGGGTGTCGGGCCGAGGCCCTGAATGACGAAATCCGCCTTGATGCCGAAGAGCTTGAGGACGCGCGCTGGATCGACCGGCAAGAGCTGGTCCGCGTGCTGACCGGGCGCCACGATGGGCTTCGGCAGCCACGCCACGGGGCGATTGCGCATTTCCTCCTGTCCAACTGGCTTGCCGACCGCCTTGGTTGAGCCCATGATCGCCAGGCGCTGAGACGAGGGGACAATGAAGTTTCGGGTCAACGAGGATATCGAAGCCGGCCAGGACGAGGTCTTTGCGGCCTTCACCGATTTCGAGCATTTCGAGCGCATGGCCCTTCGCCACGGCGCCGAGGTCGTGCGGACGGATGACGGGGGGCGGACGGGCGGTCCGTCGTGGCAGGTCTCGGCCCCCTTTCGCGGGCGCAGGCGGCGGTTTCAGGTAACGCTGGCCGAGATGACGCCGCCCGACGCGCTGCGCTTCGAGGCGGTGGGCGACGGGCTCGAGATGTCGGTTGTGCTCGAGTTCCTGCAGCTGTCGCGCCGGCGGACCCGCGTGACGGTTCTGATCGAGCTTCGTCCGAAGACGCTGCCCGCGCGGCTCGTCGTCCATTCGGCCAGGCTTGCCAGGAAGGCCATCCTGCGGCGCTTGCGGCGACGCTTTTCCCAGCTGGCCCGCCGGATCGAGGCGCGCGTTGTCGAGAGGGGGCGCCGCGAAGTGTCCACCCGGCGCAGCTGAAGCCGGGGCAAGGCCGCGCCGCGTCCCCGTCGGCCCCCATCGCCCAAGGGCGCCAGCGGTTCCTGCTGTCAGCCGCGCGGCCGGTTGGCCGGGTAGACCCCGAGGATCTTCATCGACGAGGTGAAATACTCGAGTTCTTCCAGCGCAAGGCGCACATTGCGGTCGTCCGGGTGCCCCTCGATGTCGGCGTAGAACTGCGTTGCGGAAAACGAGCCGTTGACCATGTAGCTTTCCAGCTTGGTCATGTTGACGCCATTGGTCGCGAAGCCGCCAAGCGCCTTGTAGAGTGCGGCCGGAATGTTGCGGACGCGGAAGACGAAGGACGTCATCATGTTCTCGGCCCGTCGGGCATAGTCCGGGTGGCGCGACATGATGAGAAACCGCGTGGTGTTCGTGTCGTTGTCCTCGACGTGGCGGGCAAGGATGTCGAGCCCGTAGATCTCGGCCGCCAGTTCCGAGGCCAGCGCGCCGAGCGCCCGGTTGCCCGCTTCGGCGACATGGCGCGCCGAACCGGCCGTATCCGCCCCTGTCACGGCCCTGATGCCGTGGTGGCGCAGGAAGGACCGGCACTGGCCCAGAAGGACCGGGTGGCTCATGGCCTCTTCGATGTCTTCGAGACGGGCCCCGCGAAGGCCCAGAAGACTGATGTGCACGCGGACGAAGGCTTCGTCGATGATGTGCAGCCCCGATTCGGGCAACAGGTGATGGATGTCGGCAACGCGCCCGTAGGTCGAGTTCTCGACCGGGAGCATGGCCAGATCCGCCTCGCCCGCGTGAACGGTGTCGACGACGTCCTCGAAGGTGCGGCAGGGGACGGCAACGAGTTCGGGCCGCGCGATGCGGCAGGCCTCGTGGGAATAGGCGCCCGGTTCGCCCTGGAAGGCTATCCGCGTCGGGCCGCCGCCGGTTTCGTCTTTCCGCATGCCTCGCTCCGGAAAAATTGTTCGCGACGGGACCGCTAACTACACCTTGCGCCCGGGCAGGGGAAGCGGATAGATAGCGGCGAACTCTGTCAAGGAGATGTGGGGACATGTTTGACACGATGACCGGGGTCAAGGTCGTGGCGGGCCTTTGCGGCGCCCTTCTTGTCTTTCTCCTGGTGAACTGGGCCGGCAACGCGATCTACTTCGGAAGCGAGCACGGCCACGAAGGGGCCGAGGAACACGCCGCCTTCATGCCGGGCCTGATGGAAGCGGAGGGCGGTGCCGAGGAGGAAGGCGCGGCCGGGGCCGTCGATTTTGCCGCGCTCGTCGCCGAGGCCGATCCGGCCAAGGGCGAGAAGACCTTCTCGAAGTGCAAGGCCTGCCACAAGCTCGATGGCACGAACGCGACCGGCCCGCACCTCGACGGCGTGGTGGGCCGCCCGGTCGCCTCCGTCGAAGGCTTCAACTATTCCCAGGCGCTTCGCGATCTGGGCGGCGAATGGACGCCCGAGCGGCTGAATGCCTTCCTCGAGAACCCGAAGGGCTATGCGAAGGGCACCAAGATGGGCTTCGCCGGGCTCAAGAAGGTCGAGGATCGCGCGGCAATCGTGAAATTCCTCGAGACCGTGGGCGGCTAGGCACGCAGACGGTTGACGGAACCGGGGCCGCGTCGGATGGCGCGGCCCCTTTTCTGTTGCCGCCCACGGCCACACGCTTCCGTGAGCCGTTCGGTGCTTGATCCCCGCGGTGCGGGCGTTACCTTGTCCGGGGGAGCGCCCGCCCGGGGGCAGGCAAGAGCTTGAGGAGGCAGACTCAGATGACGCCCGGCAGCCAATCGCATCGAACGTCACTCGGACGCGCCATCGCCTTCCTGGCGCTCGTCTTCGGCCTTGCCGTTCTTGCGGGCGGGGGCGCGAGGGCCGAGGACGTGATCCGAAGCCACGGCATCTCGACCTTCGGCGATCTCAAGTATCCGGCCGATTTCGACCATTTCGACTATGTGAATCCGGACGCACCGAAATGGGGCGAGTTGTCCATCTGGGCCTTCGGGGGGTTCGATTCGATGAACCCCTACACCATCAAGGGCCGCGCCGGGGCGCTGTCGTCGATCTTCTACGAAAGCCTTCTCGAAGGCTCGGCCGACGAACCCGACAGCCTTTATGGCCTTGTCGCCGAAAGCCTCGAATATCCGCCGTCGAAGGACTGGGTCATATTCAACCTGCGGCCCGAGGCTCGGTTCTCGGACGGCTCGCCCCTGACGGCCGAGGATGTCCTCTTTTCGTACGAGACCTTTCGGGACAAGGGGCTGTCGAGCTTCCGGGCCGTGATGAACAAGATGGTCGCCGGCGCCGAAGTGCTGGGGCCGCACCGTATCCGTTTCAGCTTCAAGGCGGATGCGCCGCGCCGCGAGGTCATTCAGACCGTGGGCGGGCTGCCGATCTTCTCGAAGGCCGACTTCGAGCGGCGCAACATCGACTTCGAGGAAACGACGCTCGAACCGTTCCTCGGCTCGGCGCCTTATGTGCTCGAACGCATGGAGGTCGGACAGACGCTCGTCTACAAGCGCAACCCGGACTATTGGGGCAAGGACCTGCCGATCAACCGCGGGCGCTGGAACTTCGATCGCATCCGGGTCGAATACTATGCCGACTACAACTCGGCGTTCGAAGGGTTCAAGGGCGGCACCTACCATTTCCGGAACGAGGCCGCCTCGCTGATCTGGGCGACCGGGTACGACTTCCCGGCCGTGAAGAACGGGTGGGTCCGCAAGGACACGCCGCCGGACGGCACCCTTGCGTCGGGGCAAAGCTTCGTGATGAACCTGCGTCGCGACCGCTTTTCGGACCCGAAGGTGCGCGAGGCGATCGGGCTCATGTTCAATTTCGAGTGGTCGAACAAGACGCTGTTCTACGGGCTCTACAAGCGCATCAACTCGTTCTGGGAAAACTCGGATCTTGCCGCGACCGGCAAGCCCGACGCCGAAGAGCTTGCGATTCTCGAGCCCCTTGCGCCGCTTCTGCCCGAAGGCGTCCTGACCGAGGACGCCGTCATGGCGCCCGTCTCGAACCCCGACCGCCAGCTTGACCGGCGAAATCTTCGCAAGGCATCGCGGCTTCTGGACGAAGCCGGCTGGGTCGTCGGGGACGACGGTATCCGGCGCAAGGACGGCGTGGTGCTGACCCTCGAGATCCTGAACGACAGCCCGACCTTCGACCGGGTCATGCTGCCCTATGTCGAGAACCTGCGTCGTCTCGGCATCGATGCCCGCCTGACGCGGGTCGACAACGCCCAGATGGAAAGCCGCACGCGGTCCTATGACTTCGACATGGTCGTCGGCACCTTCCCGATGTCGCTGACGCCGGGGGCCGGGCTTGAACAGTATTTCGGTTCCGAAAACGCCAATCGCGACGTGTTCAATCTGATGGGGCTTCAGAGCGAGGGCGTCGATCGCCTGATCGAGGTCGTGAAGAATGCCACGACCCGCCACGAACTCGACGTCTCGGTGCGGGCGCTTGACCGGGTGTTGCGGGCCTATCGGTTCTGGGTGCCGCATTGGTACAAGCCCGTTCACACGCTGGCCTATTACGACTACTACGAACACCCGGACCCGCTGCCGCCCTATTCGCTCGGGCAGTTCGACCTGTGGTGGGCCAACAAGGACAAGTACGAGGCGCTACGCGCCGCCGGCGCGTTCTGAGACGAGGCTCATGGGCGCTTACATCCTGCGACGGATCCTTCTGGTGATCCCGACACTGTTCGGGATCATGGTGATCAATTTCGCGCTGGTGCAGTTCGTGCCCGGCGGGCCGATCGAGCAGGTTCTTGCGCGCCTCGAGGGAAGCGGGGACGTTTTCGCCAACATTGCGGGCGGCGGCGATGCGGGCGCGACCGAGGAGGCAGGGGGCGACGAGCGCTATCTGGGCGCGCGCGGCCTGCCGCCCGAGTTCATCGCCGAGCTCGAGCACGAGTTCGGCTTCGACAAGCCGCCGGTCGAGCGCTTCCTCGACATGATGTGGAACTATCTTCACTTCGATTTCGGCGAAAGCTATTTCCGGTCCGTTTCGGTGGTCGATCTCGTCATCGAGAAGATGCCGGTGTCGATATCCCTCGGCCTCTGGTCGACGCTCCTGGCCTATCTCGTGTCGATCCCGCTTGGCATCCGGAAGGCGGTCCGCGATGGCACGCCTTTCGATACATGGACGTCGGGCGCGATCATCGTCGGCTATGCGATCCCGGGGTTCCTGTTCGCCATTCTTCTTCTCGTCCTGTTTGCCGGGGGGAGCTATTGGAAGATCTTCCCGCTCAGGGGGCTCACCTCGGACAACTGGGAAGAGCTTTCGCTGATCGGGAAGGTCCTCGACTATCTCTGGCACATCACGCTGCCGGTCATCGCCTCGACGATCTCGAGCTTCGCGACGCTCACGCTCCTGACGAAGAATTCGTTTCTCGACGAGATCAAGAAACAGTACGTCCTGACCGCCAAGGCCAAGGGCCTGTCGGAGCGGCGGGTTCTCTACGGCCATGTCTTCCGCAACGCGATGCTCATCGTCATCGCCGGTTTCCCGGCCGTCTTCGTCTCGGTGTTCTTCGGCGGTTCGCTCATTATCGAGACGATCTTCTCGCTCGACGGGCTTGGGCGGCTCGGCTACGAGGCGGCCGTCGCGCGCGACTATCCGGTAATCTTCGGGACACTCTTCATCTTCGGCCTTCTGGGCCTTGTGGTCGGCATCATCTCGGATCTCACCTACGTCTGGGTGGACCCGAGGATCGACTTCGAGACGCGGGAGACCTGAGATGCGCCTTTCGCCGCTCAACCAGCGCCGCTGGCGAAATTTCCGCCGCAACGGGCGCGCCTTCTGGTCGCTGATCGTCTTTCTCGTGCTGTTCGGCGTGTCGATTTTCGCCGAGCTGATCGCGAACGACCGGCCGCTCGTCGTGCGCTATCATGGCGACTGGTTCTTCCCCATCCTGCGCTTCTATCCCGAGACGGCCTTCGGGGGCGATTTCAGGACCGAAGCGGTCTATCGCGACCCGGAGGTGCAATGCCTTATCGTGTCGGGCGGGCTGGACGCGTGCTTCGATGACCCCGACGCCGTCATGGCCGACGCCGCGGACGGGATCGTGGATGGCCGGCCCATCGAAAGGGGCTGGATCCTGTGGCCGCCCATTCCCTACAGCTACAACACCGTCAACGACATCGGCGGGCCGGCGCCGTCGCCGCCCGACAAGGACCACTGGCTGGGCACGGATGACACGGCGCGCGACGTGCTTGCGCGCGTCATCTACGGTTTTCGCCTGTCCGTCTTCTTCGCGCTGGTCGTGACCTTCACGACGTCCGTCATCGGCATCGCGGCCGGCGCGATCCAGGGGTATTTCGGCGGTCTCATCGACCTCTTGTTCCAGCGGGTGATCGAGCTCTGGGGCGCGGTGCCTTCGCTTTACGTCATCATCATCGTCGCCGCCATCTGGCGGATGAATTTCTGGCTTCTGGTGATCCTGATGACGCTGTTCGGCTGGACCGCCCTCGTCGGGGTTGTCCGCGCCGAGTTCCTGCGCGCACGGAATTTCGAGTATGTCCGCGCGGCGCGCGCGCTCGGGGTCTCGAACCGGGTCATCATGTTCCGCCACGTGCTGCCGAATGCGATGGTGGCGACGCTGACCATGCTGCCTTTCATCATCACGGGCACCATCGGCTCGCTCGCCGCGCTCGACTTCCTGGGCTTCGGCCTTCCGTCCTCGGCGCCGTCGCTGGGCGAGCTGACGCTTCAGGCGAAACAGAACCTGCAGGCGCCCTGGCTGGGCTTCACGGCGTTCTTCACCTTCGCGATCATGCTTTCGCTCCTGGTTTTCATCTTCGAAGGCGTGCGCGACGCCTTTGACCCGAGAAAGACGTTCAGATGACCGCGGAGAGCCGAGACACGGTCGACGCCGTGGGCGGGGACGGGGCGCGGGGCGCGGATGTCCTCGAGGTCCGGAACCTGTCGGTGTCCTTCCGCCAGGACGGCGCCGATGTGCCCGCCGTCCGCGGCGTCAGCTTCTCGGTCGGCCGTGGCGAAACCGTGGCCCTTGTCGGAGAGTCGGGATCCGGCAAGTCGGTGACCGCCCTGTCAACGGTCGGGCTTCTGCCTGACAGCGCCCGGGTTTCGGGCTCGATCCGCTATGACGGGCGCGAGATGGTGGATGCCCCGGAGTCTGTCCTTCGTCAGGTTCGCGGCAACGACATCAGTTTCGTCTTTCAGGAGCCGATGACCTCGCTCAACCCGCTGCACACCATCGAAAGGCAGATCCGTGAAAGCCTCGAACTGCACCAGGGACTGACCGGGGCCGCGGCACGGGCGCGCATCCTCGAACTCTTGACCGAGGTGGGCATCCGCGACCCGGAATCGCGCCTTGGCGCCTATCCGCACCAGCTTTCGGGCGGCCAGCGCCAGCGCGTCATGATCGCCATGGCACTCGCGAACGGGCCCGAACTCCTGATCGCGGACGAGCCGACGACGGCGCTTGACGTGACCATTCAGGCCCAGATCC
>RFGD01000404.1 GCA_003696705.1 Alphaproteobacteria bacterium
ACGATAGGCCTTGCGCAGACCGGTGACGCGCAGACCGGCGCCGCCTTCGGTGACGCGGAAGCTTCCCTGCCGCTCGACTTCTGTCATGGCTTGGTCCCGGCCGGGTTCAGAATGGTGCGCACGGGTCCGGACATGAAGCCCTCGCCCCGCGTGAGGTCCACGGTCAGCCGCTCGCCGGACAGGGCTGTGCCGCCCTGCGTCAGGATGACATCGCCCTCGAGGAGAAGCGTCCCCTTCGCCACCGTGTAGACGGCGCGCGCGGCCTCGGCGGCGTCGGCGCCGTTCGTGAAGACGACATGGCCCGTTGCGACGAGCGTGTCGATGGCCTGGCCGGTCTGGTCATATCGGACCTCCACGGAATCGGCGGACAGCCGCATCGGCCCCTGTCCGACGACGACGTGGCCGGAAAATCTTGCCGTCCCGTCATTCTGGCTCACGCGCAGCTCGTCGGCGGTGATCTCGACGGGCGCGGACGGATCGAGCTTGAGGCCCCCGAAGGCGACCCCTGTGCCCTGCGCGTTCGCGACGACGCCAAGAGCCAGGGCAGCGACAAGCGTTACGGCTTGCAGGACAGCTTTCATTTCTTCCCCTCAGTCGGTCGGACGATACACAAGCCGGACGCCTTTCTGAAAGACAACATCGACGAGGCCCCCGCGATTTTCAACCACCATGCCGCCGGCGCTGATCTGTCCCGGGGGGCCCATGGCCCGGACCGGACCGGGCGCAACGAGGCGCAGTTCGCGGAGACTTCCTTCGAGGGCATCGGTTTCGATGCGATAGCCCGTCGAGGTTTCGAGCGTCACCTCGTTCTCGAGCCGCAGCCGCTGGGCGTCCATTTCGACCTCGCCCTTCCAGGCGCGCGCGTCGATCCGGGCACCGCCGGGGGCTTCGACATGCGCCGCGACGCGCTCGATGCGCAGGAGGTCGCGCCGGTTGCGGTCACGCGAGGCACTGTCGGCGGTGACGCGAATGCGCTCGCCCGTCCGGGTCGTGCCGGCTATCTCCGGCAGGCCGACGCGCTCTGACATCGCCGCCTCGCGAAGCGCGTCGCCGCCTTCCCGTGCCGCGCGGTGCGGATCGATGCCGCCCGAAAGAAGAAAGAGCGACGACAGGATCGCAAGCGCCGCCAGGGGCAGGATGACCTTGGCCAGCGCCACGGTGCGGGTATGAAGGTCGGGGCGCAATTGTCAGACCACACCGGCCCTCAGGCAGTCGTGGATGTGGATGAGGCCGACCGGCCGGTCCGATCCGGCGGGATCGACAACGAAAAGCGCCGTGATGCGGGCGGCGTTCATTACCGCGACGGCCTCTTCGGCGAGCGCATCGGGGCCGATGGTCCGCGGCGACGGGGTCATGACCTCGGCCGCGGTGCGGTCCAGAAGGCCGTTCATGTTTCGCCGCAGGTCGCCGTCGGTGATGACCCCGGCCAGATGCGCGTCGCGCGTCACGCCAACCACCCCGAAGCCCTTGCCGCTCATGGTCAGGAGCGTCTCGGACATCGGCGTGTCGGCGGGAACAAGCGGAAGTTCGTCGCCCGAATGCATGAGGTCGCGCACCTTCGACAGCCGCGCGCCAAGCCGCCCGCCGGGGTGGAATTCTCGGAAGTTCTCGGGCGTGAAGTCGCGACGCTCCATGAGCGCGATGGCAAGCGCATCTCCAAGCGCAAGGGTCATGGTCGTCGAGGTCGTGGGCACGATCCCGGTCGCGCAGGCTTCGGGGGCGGGCGGCAACAGGATGGCGATGTCGGAACTGCGCAAGAGCGTGCTGTCGGCCCGTCCCGCGACCCCGATGAGCGGGATCGAGAAACGCCGCGTGTAGGCGATGATGTCCGCAAGTTCCGGCGTCTCGCCCGAGTTCGAGAGGACGAGGCACACATCGCCCCGCGCCAGCATGCCAAGATCGCCGTGGCTTGCCTCGGCCGGGTGGACGAAATGCGCCGGCG
>RFGD01000405.1 GCA_003696705.1 Alphaproteobacteria bacterium
CCGTGAAGCCGGAGGCGGCCGAAGCGCCCGAAACACCCGAAGCACCCGCGGTCGCAGCGTCGGAAGAGGCCGCGGGCGTCCCCGCCGCGCCCGAGGTCGCGCCCGAAAGCGGTCCAGAGGTGGCGGGCGAAACCGGCGCGGCTGGCCGTGGTGCGGTTCCGCTGCCCGAGGTGCCTGCCGGATCGGAATTCCGCCGGGCCCGCGATGACACCTCGCCGTCGGCGCCGCGGATCGAACCGTCGACACGCGCGGCCGAACCGGCGGCGCCTGCGGGTGAAGCCACGCTGGCCGAGGCGCCACCCGCGGCCGACACGGCACCGCCCGAAATGCCGCGCCTGGCCGCGACCCAGCCGCAGCGCCCGGAAACGCCGCCCGCGGCCGAGGGCGAAGGCGCGCCGCGCATCGTTGCGTCCCCCGCGCCGTCGGGGGCGACGACGCCGGGCCGCGTCCCGCCCGGGGCCATCGGCCTGCCGGTTCCCGACGTTGCCGCGCCGACGGCCGGCGCCCCGGCCTCGCGGCTGCCACAGATCGAGACGGCGCCGTCGGCGCCCGCGACCCCGGCCGCCGAGGGTGGGGAAACCGAGGTCGCCGTGACGCCGCCCGAGGAAGCCCCGCTTCCCGGTGCCGCGGAAGAAGGCGCCGAGGGCACCGCGCCCCCGTCGGACGAGACGGCGAACATCATGGAAGAACTGGACCTTGGCGCGCTGTCGGCCAATTCGGTGCCTTTCGAGAATCCCGAGGCCAAGCCCCTGATGGCGGTCGTTCTTCTGGATCTCGGCGACAAGGGGATCGACACGGAAGTGCTCAAGACCTTCGCGTTTCCGGTCACCTTCGCCATCGACCCCGAGGCGCCCGGCGCGGCCGAGCGGGCCGTCGAGCTTCGCGCCGCCGGGTTCGAGGTCGTGGCCGTTGCCTCGGGCCTGATGGGGCTCAAGGGCGCCGGGACGCCGCTCGAGGTTGATACGCTCGTCCGGGACGAGGTGGCGCGGCTCACGACGGCGGTGGCGCTGATGGAGCCGGCGCCGGGTGCGATCCAGGGCAACATGAGCCGCGCCGAGACCCTGGTCGGCGTCCTGGCCGAGACGGGGCACGGTCTTCTTCTTTTCGACAAGGGTCTCAACTCGGGCCTGCAAATGGCTGCGCGCTCGGGCGTTCCGGCGGTGACGATCTATCGCGATCTCGATGCCCAGAACGAGAAGGCGCCGACGATCCAGCGCTATCTTGACCGGGCCGCCTTCAAGGCCGGGCAGGACGGGCAGGTCGTGGTCCTTGGGCGGACGCGGGCGGAAACGGTGAAGGCGCTGTTCGC
>RFGD01000406.1 GCA_003696705.1 Alphaproteobacteria bacterium
GGCCGGCTGGCGGCGTCGGCATCGCCAAGGAACTTGACGTAACCGCCGAAGGGCAAGGCCGCCACCTGCCAGCGCGTCCCGTGCCGGTCCACCCACGAGGCGAGGCGCGGGCCGAAACCGATCGAGAAGACCTCGGCCTTGATGCCCGACCAGCGGCCGACGATGTAGTGGCCGAATTCGTGCACGAAGACGATGACGCTGAGCGCCACGATGAAGGCAAGCACCGTCCATGCAAATCCGCCGAAGGACGGCACCAGCTCGATCGGGTTCATCGTCCAGCCTCCTCAGTTCTGATCCACGTCCGACATGGCAGGCACCGTTGCCCCCGCCAGCCGGTCCACCTCGGCCCGGGCGGCACGGTCGGCCGCGCGCACGGTGTCGAGCGTAAGGGGCGTGTCCGCCCCGGCCGCCGGCGCAAGCGCGGCCAGCGTCCGTTCGACAAGCACGGCCATGTCGGTAAGGCACACCTGCCCGGCAATGAAGTGGTCGAGCGCACGTTCTTTCGCGGCATTGAAGATGGCCCCCGAAAGACCGCGGGCGGCCATGACCTCTCGCGCCAGGCGCAGCGCCGGGAAACGGTCCTCGTCCGGGGGTTCGAAGTCCAGCCGGCCAAGCGCCGCGAGGTCCAGCCGTTCGACGGGCAGATGCGCCCGGACCGGCCAGTTGAGCGCATAGCCGATGGCGTGACGCATGTCGGCAGCCCCGAGATGGGCCATCATCGCCCCGTCACTGAAACCGACGAGCGCATGCACGACCGACTGCGGGTGCACCACGACCTCGATCTGCGCGGGATCGACGCCGAAGAATTCGCGCGTCTCGATGACCTCCATCGCCTTGTTGAAAAGCGTGGCACTGTCGATCGAGATGCGCTGTCCCATCGACCAGTTCGGGTGGCTTGCCGCCTCGGCCACCGTGGCGCGGGCCATGCGCGACAGCGGCCAGGTGCGGAACGGTCCGCCGCTCGCCGTGATGATGATGCGTTCGACGGCCGAGATGTCCTCTCCGACAAGGGCCTGAAAGATCGCGGAATGTTCGGAATCGACCGGCAGGATGCGGGCGCCGTGGCGCGCGGCCTCGGCCAGAAGAAGCGGGCCTGCCGCAACCAGGCTTTCCTTGTTGGCAAGCGCCAGCGTGCCGCCGTGGCGAAGGGCCCTGAGCCCCGGCTCGAGCCCCGCGATACCGACGATCGCCGACATGACCCAGTCGGCCGGCCGGTCGGCGGCCTCGAGGATCGCCTCGGGACCCGCAGCCACCTCAACACCCGTGCCGTCAAGTGCGGCCCTGAGCGCGTCCAGAAGTTCGGGATAGGCGGTGACGGCAAGCTCGGCGCCCAGAAGACGCGCCTGCTCGGCCAGAAGCCCGACATTCCGCCCGCCGGTCAGCGCGACCACGCGGGTCGGGCCGCCGACGCCCCGCGCCAGGAGATCGACCGTGTTGCGCCCGATGGAGCCCGTCGCGCCGAAGATCGTCACGCGCCGCATCGCTCAGCCCCCCGCAAGCCGCACGAGCCCGACGACCAGCGCCGCGCCCACCAGCCCGTCGAAACGGTCGAGGACGCCGCCGTGCCCCGGCAGAAGGCCCGAGGCATCCTTCACGCCGACCCGGCGCTTGATGGCGCTTTCGACGATATCGCCCATCTGAGAGGCCAGCGACAGTCCCGCCGATGCCGCGATGAGCGACCAGCGCGACGGCGCATCCGGCAGGAAGGGCGCGACCGCCAGCCCCACCGCGCCCGCCGCCAGCCAGCCGGCGACCGTGCCCGACCAGGTCTTCTTCGGACTGACCTGCGGCCAGAACCTCGGCCCGCCGATGATCCGGCCGGCGAAATAGCCGGCAATGTCGGTGGCCACGACGACCAGCACGAGCCACAATGTCCAGACGGGCCCCGCATCTGCGCGGAAGGCGATCAGCCAGTCGGCGGCAAGGACGATGAGCGGCGCATAAAGCATCGCCGGTGTCCGGTGCGCCCGCGCGCCGGCCGCCACGAGGGCGCCGACGACCAGGGCGCCGGCAAGCGACGCGACCGCCCCCCCGCCAAGCGCGCCCGAAAGGATGACGACAAGTGTGGCGGCCGCCCCGGTGACGATCTGCGCGCGTCCCGGCGGGGCGGAATCGGTGACCATGGCCGCCAGTTCCCACACCATGAGCCCGGCCAGAAGGGCGACGATGGCGCTGAAGGCCGGTCCGCCATACCAGACGGCGGCAAGACCGGCGCCGGCGATCGCCAGCCCCGAGCCGAGACGCAGCGCCAGATCGCCGAAGCGCCCGCTCTCGGCCGTCATGCCTTGACCCCGCCGAAGCGCCGCTCGCGCTCGCCGAACCGAGCGATGATCTCGGCGAACTCCTCGGCCGTGAAATCCGGCCAGAGCGTGTCGACGAACTCGTATTCGGCATAGGCCGACTGCCAGAGAAGGAAGTTCGAGATCCGCGCCTCGCCGCTCGTGCGGATGACGAGATCGGGATCGGGCAGAAGGCAGGTGTCGAGAAAGCGCGCGAGCGTTTCGGCCGTCACCTCGTCCGGGTCGATGCGGCCGGCCGCAACCTCGTGCGCCAGCCGGCGCGCCGCGCGCGTCACCTCGTCCCGGCCGCCGTAATTGAGTGCAATGGTCAGATGAACGCGATCGTTTTCCGCCGTCAGCTCCTCGAGGAAATCCATGAGCGCGACGAGCCGCGGCTCGAGCCGGACGCGGTCGCCGATGAACCGCACCCTGACCCCGGATTCGAGAAGGTCGCGCGCCTCCTTCTCGATATAGCGGCGGAAAAGGCGCATGAGGCCGGCAACCTCGGTCTGGGTGCGCTTCCAGTTCTCGGTCGAAAAGGCGAAGATGGTCAGATAGCGCACGCCAAGATCTGGGCAGGCCCGCACGATTTCGCGCACACGCCGCGCCCCGGCCTGATGGCCGAAGAGCCGCGGCCGCCCGCGCAACTGCGCCCAGCGGCCGTTGCCGTCCATGATGATGGCGACATGCTGCGGCGGCGTCGACGCCCTTCGCGCGGTCTTTCTGGCCTCTGGGGCCGTCCCTTCCAAAACAACTCTCCTCGATGCCTGGCCCGGGCGCCGGCCCCGGCGGATGCCGGCCCGTCAGACCTGCATGATTTCCTGCTGCTTGGCCTCGAGCGCCTCATCGACCTTCGCGATGTAGCGATCGGTCAGGGCCTGCACCTCGTCCGACCACATCTTCTGGTCATCCTCGGACAGGCCTTCGGCCTTGGCCTTCTTGATCTGATCCATGCCGTCGCGGCGCACGTTGCGGATGGCGACGCGCGCGTGTTCGGCATATTGGGCGGCAAGGCGCGCAAGTTCGCGCCGGCGCTCTTCGTTGAGCTCGGGGATGGGCAGCCGGATGATGGTTCCGTCGACGACCGGGTTGACGCCAAGGCCCGAGTTGCGGATCGCCTTCTCGACCGCGCCGACCATGCCCTTGTCCCAGACGTTGATCGTGATCATGCGCGGCTCGGGGACGTTGATCGTGCCAACCTGGTTCAGCGGCATCTGGCTGCCGTAGGCTTCGACCGTCACCGGATCGAGCATCGAGGCCGAGGCGCGGCCGGTGCGCAGCGAGGCAAACTCGCTTCGCAGCGCGGCAAGCGCGCCCTCCATCCGTCGTTCCAGATCGTCGATATCCAGTTCGAATTCCACTGTCATTGGCGCTGCCTCAATCCTTGCGGGTTGTCACGTCGCGAAATGCCCGCCGAACCTATAGCCTCAACCGTGAACGGTTGTATAGGTGCCTTTGCCGGCCAGGATGCCGCGGAACCCGCCGGGCTCGTCCAGCGAGAAGACGACGATCGGAAGGTCGTTGTCGCGCGCAAGGGCGATGGCCGAGGCGTCCATGACCTTGAGGTTCTTCTGCAGGACCTCGTCGTAAGTCACCTTGTCGTAACGCTTTGCGTCCGGATGCTTGACCGGGTCCTTGTCGTAGACGCCGTCGACCTTCGTGCCCTTGAAGATGGCCTCGCAGCGCATCTCGGAAGCACGCAGCGTCGCCGCGGTATCGGTGGTGAAGTAGGGGTTGCCCGTGCCGGCGGCAAAAATGCAGACCCGCTTCTTCTCGAGGTGGCGGACGGCGCGCCGGCGAATGTAGGGCTCGCAGATCTGATCCATCGGAATGGCCGAGATGACCCGCGTGAAGACGCCGAGGTCTTCAAGCGCCGACTGCATGGCAAGCGCGTTCATCACGGTGGCCAGCATGCCCATGTAGTCGGCCGTGGTGCGTTCCATGCCCTGGGCCGACCCCTGAAGGCCGCGGAAGATGTTGCCGCCGCCGATGACCATGCATATCTCGACGCCCATGTCGTGGACCGATTTCACCTCTTCGGCGATGCGGCGCACCGTCGGCGGATGGAGTCCGTAACCCTGGTCACCCATCAGCGCCTCGCCCGAGATCTTCAGCATGACCCGGTTGTAGGCGGGCCTTGCACCTTCGGTCGCAGCCGCCTCGGTCGCCTCTTTCACACTCGTGTCGTTCATCTCTTGCCCGTTTCGCTCTGGAGGATCGCCCGGTTCCGCCGCAAAATGTCGGAAAACGTCCCCCTGTTCAATCGCAAAGGCCCGCCCGCATGGACGAGATCCTGAAGCATGTCGACCCTGCTCGCCCCGTCCTGATCGCCGGGCCGACGGCCTCGGGCAAGTCGGCGCTTGCCCTTGCCATCGCCGAGCGTCAGGGCGGCATCATCGTCAACGCCGACGCCCTTCAGGTCTGGCAGCCCTGGCGGATCCTCACGGCGCGCCCCGACACCGAGGACGAGCGGCGCGCGCCCCACGCGCTATATGGGCATGTTCGGCCCGGAACGGAATACTCGGTGGGCCATTGGTTGCGGGAACTCGCGCCCCTTCTCGACGGGACGGCGCGCCCGATCATCGTCGGCGGCACCGGCCTTTATCTCAGCGCCCTGACCGAGGGGCTGGCCGACATCCCGCCCGTGCCGCCCGCCGTCCGTGCGGCGGCCGAGGCGCTTCGTCGAAGCGAAGGGCCCGAACGCCTCGCCGACGAGCTTCGCCGCCGCGACCCCGCGACGGCACGGCGGATCGACATGGCCAACCCCGCCCGTGTCCAGCGCGCGTGGGAGGTGTTGCAGGCCACGGGCCGCGGATTGTCCGCCTGGCAGGCCGAGACGCCGCCGCCCCTTCTTCCGCTTTCCCGGGCCACGCCCCTGGTCCTGACCGCCGACCGCGACTGGCTGGCGACGCGCATCGACCGGCGCTTCGACCGGATGATCGAGGCGGGTGCCCTGGACGAGGTGCGGGCCGTCCTGCCCATCTGGAATCCTGCCGCCCCCTGGGCCCAGGCCATCGGCGCGCCCGAGCTTGTCGCCCACCTCTCGGGGGGAATCCCCCTTGATGCCGCCATCCAGGCGGCCAAGCAGGCGACCCGCCGCTATGCCAAGCGACAACGGACATGGTTCCGCACCCGCATGCGCGCATGGCGGCCGGTTCCCGCCGAAAGCCTGGGCTGACCGGCAGAACCCTGCCGACTGTGGCCGTCCGGCCGCGGCACCCGATTTGTGCCACATTCTTCGCCGACTCGTTGTTCCCATGACGATACACTTGCACGAATCGAACCGAATCGCGGCCGAAACCGGCGCCGCACCGGCAACGCCCGAGACCGTGACCCAGGCCGTTTCCGCAATGCCGCTGAATGCGGTCGATGCCGGTCACGGGCCGGACCGACCCGGGACCGACCGGCAGACGGCGGCGCCGCAGGCAACGCACGGGCGGACGACGGGCGGGCAGAAGACGGACGCGCAGTCGGCGGGCGAGCAGACGACGGACGGGCCAGAGACCATGAACGCCAAGATCTTCGATCACGCCCGGTTCGCGCCCGACCAGCTTCGCATCATGTCGCTTCCCGCCATCGCCCGCGGCGGCCGCTGGCGGCTCGAGGCGTTGCGCAGCTCGGAACAGCCGACGCTCGTGTGGTTCATCCGCTCGCAGGGGCGGATCACCATTGCCGGCCGGACGCGCGGCTACGGTCCCAACACGGCCGTCTTCCTGCCGCCGCGCACGATGTATGCGTTCGAGGTCAGCCCCGGCGCCCAGGGGCTCGTGGTCCAGCTTCCGCGCCATGGGACCCTCTGGCCCGAGGAGCCTGCCCTTCTGAAGGTGCCGACCGTGCAGGAGCAATCGGAGCTCACCGGCCTGTTCGAAGCGCTCCAGCGCGAACAGGCCGAGCGCCGGCCGGGTGCCGCGCGCGCCCTTACGGCCTATACGACGCTTCTGGCCGTCTGGCTCGAACGCCAGATCGGCGCGCGGGGCAACGGGCTTGGCCGCGCCGGCCGCGCCGAAGACCTCGCCCGACGCTTCACCGAACTGGCCGAGGCCGAGCTCGGCAGCGGCAAGACCGTCGCCGAGATTGCCGCGACGCTGGGCGTCACGCCGACCCACCTCAGCCGGGTCTGCCGCCGGGTCGCCGGGCGCCCCGCCTCGGCCATCCTGCACGAGCGCACCATCTACGAAGCGCGCAGGCTTCTGGCCGAAACGGACATGCGCGTGAAGGATGTCGCCGCCCGGCTCGGCTACAGTTCGCCGGCCTATTTCACGCGCGACTTTGTCCAGCGGACCGGCAAGACCCCCAGTCAGTTCCGCCGAGAGGCCCGCCGCGGCTGATCCCTCGCCGCGGCCACCTGGCGCGATACGACCTTTCCGCCTTTCCGCCGGCCTGCCCCGGCGGAAAGGTCGCTTTTTGATCGTCTCTGTCGTAAACAGACAGTGAAACGTCAGAAACAGCCGTTGACCGCGCGGCGGATGTGTTGCGCACTAGGCATGTTTCGCAGGTATGCGACCCCGGGCGCGCCTTCGCCCGCAACAATTTTACAAACGCTGACGACAGGGAGACGTCGATGACAAGAGAGACGATCAACGGAAAACCGCTGCACCCGGCGGTGCGGATGTATGCCGAAGAGTGCAAGGCCGGCCTCATGAACCGCCGCGAATTCCTGGCGCGCGCCACCGCGCTTGGGGCGACGACGGCCTGCGCCTACGGCCTCATCGGGGCAAGCGCCCCGGCCGCCCGCGCGGCCACGCCGAAGATGGGCGGCACGATCCGCGTGCAGATGAGCGTCCGCGAACTCAAGGACACCCGCACCTATGACTGGTCCGAAATCGGGAACGAGACCCGCGGCCACCTCGAGTACCTTGTCGAATATGAAAGCGACGGCTCGTTCCGCGGCATGCTTCTCGAAAGCTGGGAAGTGAACGAGGACGCGACCGAATACACGCTGAACGTCCGCAAGGGCGTCAAGTGGAACAACGGCGACGATTTCACGGCCGAGGACGTGGCCCGCAACATCGAACGCTGGTGCGAGAAGGACGTCGAGGGCAACTCGATGGCCGGCCGCATGGCGACGCTGATCGACCCCGACACGAACCGTGCCCGCGAAGGGGCGATCGAGGTCGTCGACAGCCATACCGTCCGGCTGAACCTGCCGGCGCCCGACATCTCGCTCATCGCCGGCATGGCGGACTATCCGGCGGCGATCGTGCACAAGTCCTACGACCCGGCCGACACGCAGAACGCCGTCGGCACCGGCCCCTACCGGCTGACCGAGCTCGAGGTCGGTGTCCGCGCCGTGCTCGAGCGCAACACCGAACACAAGTGGTGGGGCACCGAGGTCTATGGCGGCCCCTACCTCGACCGGATCGAATACATCGACTATGGCACGGACCCGTCGGCCTGGCTTGCTGCCATCGAGTCGGACGAGGTCGACATGCTTCATGAATCGGTGGGCGAGTTCATCGACGTCCTCGACGGCCTTGGCCTTGTCCGTTCCGAGGTGGTCACGATGGCGACCATCGTCATCCGGCCCAACCAGCTTGCCGAAGTGAACGGCATGAAGCCCTATGCCGACAAGCGCGTGCGCCAGGCGCTGCAGCTTGCCGTCAAGAACGACGTCTGCCTTGAACTCGGCTATGGCGGGCGGGGCTCGCCGGCCGAGAACCACCACGCCGGCCCCAAGCACCCCGAATATGCCGACATCGGCAAGCCCGAGTTCAACCCCGAGAAGGCCCGCGCCCTGATGACCGAGGCCGGGATGATGGACTTCGAGCACGAGATCGTGTCGATCGACGACGATTGGCGGCGGAACACGACCGACGCCGTCGCCGCGCAGCTTCGCGACGCCGGCTTCAAGGTCAAGCGGACGATCCTGCCGGGGTCGACCTTCTGGAACGACTGGACGAAATACCCGTTCAGCTCGACGAACTGGAACCACCGGCCGCTGGCGGTGCAGATCTGGGCGCTTGCCTACCGCTCGGGCGAGGCGTGGAACGAGTTCGGCTGGGCCAACCCCGAGTTCGACGCCCTCCTGGCCGAGGCGCTTTCGATCGCCGACGCCGACAAGCGCCGCGCCGTCGCCGCGAAGTGCGAGGCGCTGATCCGCGAGGAAGGCGTCACCATCCAGCCCTACTGGCGGTCGCTCTACCGCCACAACAAGGAAGGGCTGATCGGCACCGAAATGCACATTTCCTTCGAGCATCACCACTACAAGTGGGCGTGGTCGGCCTGATCGGCGCCCGCCTTCCGAAACGCGCCGCGTCCCCCCTGGGGGCGCGGCAATTCCCGGCCGCGGCGCCGCACTGCCGGTGGCCCGACGGCGCGAGCTGACCCCCCACGCGCCCGCAAGGAGGAGCGACAATGGGACAATTCATCCTTCGCCGCTTCGGGATCATGCTGCTCACGGCGCTTTGCCTGACGTTCATTGTCTTCTTCCTGACCAACCTGCCGCCGAACCTCGAGAAGCTCGCCAAGACGCAGGGCAACATGCGCATGACCGACGAGCAGGTCGAGAACTGGCTGGCCAACCGCGGCTACCTGCAGCCGATGCCGGTCAAGTATGGGCAGTGGCTGGGCATCCTTCCCGGCTGGGTCATCGAGGGCACCGACGGGAAGCTTCGCGGGAAGTGCCTGCGCCGCGACACGCCGCCCGAGGCGGCGCCGCGCTTCTGCGGTGTCCTGCAGGGCGACTGGGGCTGGTCCACCCGCTTCCGCGACGAGGTTGCGACCATCGTCTTCAAGCGGCTGTCGCTGACGGGCTGGCTGATGCTGGCCGTGATGTGCGTGATGGTGCCGGGGGCGCTGATCCTTGGCGTGCTGGCAGGGATGAAGGAAGGATCGCGGCTTGACCGGACGGTGTCGACGCTGTCCATCGCCACGACGGCCACGCCCGAATACGTCTCGGGCGTGATCTTCATCGCCGTCTTCGCCTCGTCGGCCGTCGGGCTCAAGTGGTTCAAGGGCACGGCGACCAGCGCCATGGACGACATCACGTTTGCCAATTTCACGCTGCCCGTCGTCACGATCGCGCTTTACGGCATGGGCTACATCGCGCGCATGACCCGCGCCTCGATGGCCGAGGTGATGACGACGCAATACATCCGCACCGCGCGCCTCAAGGGTGTGAGCTTTCCCGCCATCGTCATGCGCCACGCGCTGCGCAACGCGCTGATCGCCCCCTTCACGGTCATCATGCTTCAGTTCCCGTGGCTTCTGAACGGCGTCGTGATCGTCGAGACGCTTTTCAACTACAAGGGGTTCGGGTGGACGCTGGTGCAGGCGGCCAGCAACAACGATATCGAGCTTCTCCTGGGGCTCTCGGTCGTCGCCGTGTTCGTGGTGCTGGTGACGCAGCTCATCTCGGACATCGGCTATGTCCTTCTGAACCCGCGTATCCGCATTTCCTGAGGAGGCGAGCATGGAAAGCCTGACATGGACTGGTGCCGCCGGCCCCTTCCTGAACCCGCTTCTGGCGGTCTCGGCGGCGGTGACGGTCATCGCCTTCCTGGCCGAGGCAGTCCTTGGCGTGCTGGACAAGGACCGCCGCGTGATCCTCGACCGCGAGGGCGCCGCGCTTCTGAGCGGCGGGGCGCGCGGACTGGCGTCGCTGGCCCTTCTTGGCGGCGCGGCGGGCTGCCTTGCCGCCGTCGCGGGCTACCTGATTGCCGGGCTCGTCCTCGAGGGGCCGGACAAGGGCATCATCGGATGGCTGGCGCTTCGCTTTCTGCCGGTCTGGGTGGCGCTTGGGGTCCTCTACTCGGTGTCCTTCACCTTCCGCCGCCGGCTGGGCCTCTATGGCAAGCTTTTCGACAGTCCCATCGGCATGATCGGCTTCGGCATCGTCATGTTCTGGCTCTTTACCGCGGTCTTTGCCGACATGATCGCCACGCACGACCCCCTGGCCCAGGTTTCGGGGATGAAGAACAAGCTTCCGGGCACGCCCGTGCGGGGCGCCGGGCCCGGTGATTTCGCGTGGTATCTTCTGGGCGGCGACAACCTGGCGCGCGATGTCTTCAGCCGCATGGTCATGGGCGCGCGCGAGGTTCTGAAGATCGCGCCGGCCGCGACGGCCTTTGCCTTCATGGTCGGCGTGACGCTGGGCCTGCCGGCGGCCTATTTCGGCGGACGGCTCGACACGACGCTGTCCTTCCTTTCGAACCTTGTCCTGGCGTTCCCGGTGATCCTTCTGTTCTACCTTCTGGTCACGCCCGAGATCCGCGCCGCCGGGGCCGAGGTGCCGCTTTGGGGCGGGCGTGTGTGGACCACCTCGATCCCGAACGTTCTTGCGGCGGTGCTCTTCGCCTTTCCCATCGTCTTCTTCGTCACGCTCTGGAACTCTCGGTTCCGCGTCCGGCCGGGTCTGCGGAACGTCCTGGTGGGGCTGACGGTCGTCCTCGGGCTCTGGATGTATTCGGGCCTTGCCTTCAACGCCGATCCCGCGGGCGTCTTCGGGATGGACCCGAACCTTCTCAACGTGTTCGTGTCGGTGGTCTTCGTGAACTCTCCGACCGTGTTTCGCATCGTCCGCGGCATCGCGCTCGACATCAAGACGCGGGACTACATCGCCGCCGCACAGACCCGGGGCGAGCGGCCGTGGTACATCATGCTGTGGGAGATCCTGCCCAACGCGCGCGGCCCCTTGATCGTCGATTTCTGCCTGCGCATCGGATACACGACGATCCTTCTCGGAACGCTTGGCTTTTTCGGCCTGGGGGTGAGCCCCGAAAGCCCGGACTGGGGGTCGACCATCAACGACGGGCGCAAACTCTTGTCGATCTACCCGCACCCGGCGTTGCCGCCGGCGCTTGCGCTCATGAGCCTCGTCCTTGGCCTCAACCTTCTGGCCGACGGGCTTCGCGAAGAATCGCTCAGGGACTGAAGAGGAAGCGGTCATGACGAAATGGGACTATGACGGCCCGATCCTCGAGATCGAGAACCTGTCGATCAGCTTCTTCACCCGCCTGCGCGAGATCCCGGCGGTCATGGACTTTTCCTGCGTCGTTCAGCCGGGCGAGGCGATGGGCCTGGTCGGCGAATCCGGTTGCGGGAAGTCCACGGTCGCGCTCGGGATCATGCAGGACCTGGGCGTCAACGGGCGCATCGTCGGCGGCTCGATCCGTTTCAAGGGTCGGGATCTGTGCACCATGACCGAAGCCGAACTGCGCCAGATCCGCGGGTCCGAGATCGCGATGATCTACCAGGAGCCGATGGCCTCGCTCAACCCGGCGATGAAGATCGACCGCCAGCTCATGGAAGTGCCGATGATCCATGAAGGCGTCTCGGCCGACAAGGCGCGCGAGATGGCGCGCCGCGTCATCGAGGACGTGAAGCTTCCCGACCCCGATCGCATCCTGCGCAGCTATCCGCATCAGCTTTCGGGCGGCCAGCAGCAACGCGTCGTCATCGCCATGGCGCTGATGTCGAAGCCTTCGCTTCTGATCCTCGACGAGCCGACCACGGCCCTGGACGTGACGGTCGAGGCCGCCATCGTCGATCTCGTCAAGGAACTGGGCGAGAAATACGGCACCTCGATGCTGTTCATCAGCCACAACCTTGGCCTCATCCTCGAGACCTGCGACCGCATAACGGTCATGTATTCCGGCGAGGCCGTCGAGACGGGCTCGGTCGCCGAGGTGTTCGAGCACATGCGCCACCCCTACACGCAGGCGCTGTTCCGGGCCATTCCGCTGCCGACCGCCGACAAGCATGCGCGTCCCCTGCGCGCCATTCCCGGCAACTTCCCCCTGCCGCACGAGCGCCCGCCCGGCTGCAACTTCGGACCGCGCTGCGACTATTTCGAGGCCGGCCGCTGCGACGGCGGGGATGTGCCCATGTTTCCCGTCCCCGGCGACGCGCGGCACGAAACGCGGTGCCTGCGCTTTGCCGAGATCGACTGGGACGCGCCGCCGCCCGTCGAGGCGGCGACCGAAGAGGTCGAGATCGGCGGCCCGGTCCTTGGCGTCGAACGGCTGCGCAAATACTACGAAGTGGCCGCCAATGCGCTCTTCGGCGGACGCAACCGCAAGGTCGTCAAGGCCAACGAGGACATCACCTTCACGGCCCACGAAAGCGAGACCCTGGCCATCGTCGGCGAGTCCGGTTGCGGCAAGTCGACCTTCGCGAAGGTGCTTATGGGGCTCGAGACCGCAACCGACGGCAAGATCCTTCTCGACAACCGCGAGATTCAGTCGATCCCCATCGAAGAGCGGGACACGCGGACGATCGCCTCCATCCAGATGGTGTTCCAGAACCCGTTCGACACGCTGAACCCCTCGATGACGGTCGGCAGCCAGATCATGCGCGCGCTCGAGATCTTCGGCGTCGGCCGCACGACCGCCGAGCGGCGCGCGCGCATGCTTGAACTTCTCGATCTCGTGAAACTGCCCCGAGAGTTCGCGACCCGCATGCCGCGTCAGCTTTCGGGCGGGCAGAAGCAGCGCGTCGGCATCGCCCGCGCCTTTGCCGGCGGGGCGCGCATCGTCGTCGCCGACGAGCCCGTGTCGGCGCTTGACGTGTCGGTCCAGGCGGCCGTGACCGATCTTCTGATGGAAATTCAGCGCACCGAGAAGACCACGCTTCTTTTCATCAGCCACGATCTTTCGATCGTCCGCTATCTCTCGGACCGCGTTCTCGTGATGTATCTCGGCCACGTCGTCGAGATCGGCTCGACCGACCAGGTTTTCGCCCCGCCCTATCACCCCTATACCGAGGCGCTTCTCTCGGCCGTGCCGATCGCCGATACGAAGGTCAGGAAACGCCATGTGGTGCTCGAGGGCGAAATTCCCTCGGCCATGAACCCGCCGACGGGCTGTCCGTTCCAGACCCGGTGCCGCTGGAAGGACAGCGTGCCGGGCGGGCTTTGCGAGCGCGAGGTGCCGCCGGCGCGCGAAATGGCCGACGGGCATCGCATCAAGTGCCACCTTGCCGAGGACATCCTTCGCCGGATGGAGCCGGTCATCGAGATCGCGGCCGAGTGACGACGCCATGCCCGAACGCCCGGAACCGCCGGCCATCGCCGTGATCTTCACAAGCCGGTTTGGCGCCGACACCGAAGGCTATGACCGGATGGCCGCGCGGATGGAGGCCCTTGCCGCCGAACAGGACGGATTTCTGGGCATGGATTCCGCGCGCGGGCCTGACGGGCTGGGCATCACGGTGAGCTACTGGCGCGACGAAGAGGCCGTGCGTGCCTGGAAGCGCAATGTCGAGCATGTCGCGGCCCAGGAACTTGGCCGCGCGCGCTGGTATGCCGAATATTCGGTGCGCGTCGCGCGGCTTCTCCGGGTCTACGACTGGTCGGCCGAGGCAACGGGCCCTGGGGGCTGAGCCGGCAGGCCGACGGCCGGCACCGGGTCCGCCTTCAGGCCGCATCCGCCGGGCCGTCCCCGACGCCGCCGTCCAGAAGTCCCTCGACAAGGCCGCTCACCAGTTCGGTCCGGCCGCTCACGCCGGCCTTCCGGTAGAGGCTGTTCAGCTGGGCCTTGACGGTGCCCTCGCGCGCGCCACGAATGCGGGCGATTTCGGCGATCGGAAAGCCCTTGATGGCAAGCCAGGCCACTTCGCGCTCGGCCGGGCTGAGCCGCCAGCGAGAGAACTCGCCCTCGATGACCTTGGCAAGCTGACCGCGCGCGATCTCGAGATCACGCGCCATCCGCCGCCCTTCGGCGCGGAGCGCCTGGAGGAGCCGCACCTCGAGCACGATCGCCACGGCCAGAACGACCGCGGCCATGATCTCGACCGCTGCGTGGCCGTCGATGTGAAATCCCAGGGGCCCAAGATAGACGTCCCAGAACACGTCGTTGAGGAAGAAGACCGCCGCGAAGGCCTGAAGAAGGATGACCGCCCCGATCAACGGGATCTTCGCATTCGTGCGCATGCGTTGGCTGCCCTTTCCTGTCCTGCCCCCTGCCCTTGCCTGCCTTCATAGGTCAGCCGAGTTGCCCGCCGCAACCGGCGGAGTCGTCGCATGGCGGATTCAGGCCGCCTCGGCGTCGGCCTGCTGACGCGCCCAGAGCGTGGCGTAGCGCCCGCCCAGGGCCAGAAGCTTCTCGTGGCTGCCGCGCTCGACGATCCGCCCGCCCTCGAGCACCACGATCTCGTCGGCGTCGGCGATGGTCGACAGGCGGTGGGCGATGGCAATGACCGTCCGGCCCTGGCCCATCGCCCGGAGCTCGGCCTGGATACCGCGCTCGGTCTCCGTATCGAGCGCCGAGGTCGCCTCGTCGAGAAGCAGGATGGGCGGATCCTTCAGAAGGGTGCGCGCGATCCCGACGCGCTGCTTCTCGCCCCCCGAGAGCTTGAGGCCGCGCTCTCCGACCTGGGTCTGATAGCCCTCGGGCAATCCCATGATGAAGTCATGGATCTTGGCGGCGCGGGCGGCGGCCTCGACCTCCTCGGGACTGGCGTCGGGGCGACCGTAGGCGATGTTGTAATAGATCGTGTCGTTGAAAAGGACGGTGTCCTGCGGCACGACCCCGATGGCCCTGTGAAGGCTTTCCTGCGTGACCTCGCGAATGTCCTGCCCGTCGATGCGGATGGCGCCGCCGGTCACGTCATAGAAGCGGAAGAGAAGCCGCCCGATGGTTGACTTGCCCGACCCCGAAGGGCCGACGATCGCCAGGGTGTGCCCCTTGTCGACCGCGAACGAGACACCCCTGAGGATCGGCCGGGCGGAATCGTAGGCAAAGCTGACGTCCTCGAAACTGACGACACCGTCCGTCACGACGAGCGGGCGGGCATCGGGCGCGTCTGTGACTTCGGCCGGCTGGTCGAGAAGGTCGAACATCTCTCCCATGTCAACAAGCGCCTGGCGGATCTCTCGGTAGACCGTGCCAAGGAAATTGAGCGGCATGGTGATCTGGATCATGTAGGCGTTGACCATGACGAAATCGCCGACCGTGAGGCGTCCCGCCTCTACCCCGATTGCCGCCATGAGCATGACGCCCACCAGACCCAGCGTGATCAGAAACGACTGGCCGAAGTTGAGGAAGGCGAGCGAATAGGTGGTCTTCAGCGCCGCGCGTTCGTAGCCGGCCATCGCGGCATCGTAGCGCGCCGCTTCGCGCTCTTCGGCGCTGAAGTATTTCACCGTTTCGAAGTTCAGGAGGCTGTCGATGGCCTTCTGGTTCGCGTCGGTGTCCTGGTCGTTCATCTCCTTCCGGATCTTCACCCGCCACTCTGTCACCTTGAAGGTGAAGACCACGTAAAGCGCGATGGTGGCGGTGACGACGGCCAGGTAGCGCCAGTCGAACACCCATGCAAGGACAGCGGCCACCAGCGAAAGCTCGAGGACCAGCGGCCCCATCGAGAACAGAAGGAAGCGCAAGAGGAACTCGACCCCCTTGACGCCGCGCTCGATGATCCGGCTGAGCCCGCCCGTCTTGCGCGTGATGTGATAGCGCAAGGAAAGCTGGTGGATATGGCGGAAGGTCTCGAGCGCGAGCCGCCGAAGCGCCCGCTGTCCAACCTTGGCGAAGATCACGTCGCGCAGTTGGGCAAAGCCGACCGACATCACCCGCGCCCCGCCATAGGCAACGGTAAGCCCCAGCGCCCCAAGCGCAATGTCCGGCACGTCGCCCGAAAGGGCATCGACCGCCGCCTTGTAGAAGAAGGGCGTGATCACGGAAACGACCTTGGCCATGAGGAGCATGCCAAGCGCCAGAACGACCCGGATCTTCAGCTCGGTCTGGCCGGCAGGCCACAGATACGGCGCGACGCGGCGGATGGTCCGCCAGGCGCTTTCCCTTGCGGCCTTCGCGAAATAGGCGTCGGTGATCTGTGATCTGCGCATGTCGTCTTCCCTGCCGTCGTCCGGGGGAACCTATGGGCACGCGGCCGGCTTGGCTAGTCCCGCGGCTGCACAGGCGGCGTGCGCGCGGGCATGTTGCTCAGCGTTCGGCGGCGGCATCCTCTGGCGGCAGGTCGGGCACCTTGAAGATCTGGCCCGGATAGATGAGGTCCGGGTCGCGGATCTGGTCGCGGTTCGCCTCGAAGATCTGGACATAGAGAATACCGCGGCCGTAGCTGCGCCGCGATATTCCCCAGAGCGTATAACCGGGCTGCACGGTGACAAGCTCGACGCGGCTGACAGCCTTCGGTGCCTCTTCCCCTTCGGGGGCGGCCGGTGCCTGCGCACTGGCCAGGGCGCGGACGGCCTCGGGGTCTTCGCGTCGGAACGGGATTTCGGAA
>RFGD01000407.1 GCA_003696705.1 Alphaproteobacteria bacterium
CCTGCTCGTCCGTCGGCACAAGGTTGCCGCCCTTCTCGGCCATGCGGGTCAGCGTGACCTTCCACTCCGATCCCGTCCACGCGAAACCGTCGGCCTGCCAGCGCCGCTCGATGGTCACGCCGCGCTGGCGCGCGCCCTTGGCCATGGCCTGGGTGACGTCGGCGGGGTTGATATAGCCGTCCGTGGGATGGAAGAGGGCGCCGACAAGGTCTTCGGTGCGCACGAGCGGCCAGCGCTCCTTGATCTCGGCCGGGCTCAGCCACTCGTAGGGAATGCCGACCGTCTCGGCGGTGGTGGCATAGAGCATGTATTCGTCCATCCGCTCCTGCGTCTGGGCCATGCGCAGGTTGCCGACGACGAAGAAGCCGGGATCAAGATCGGTCTCGTCCTTCAGCGTCTTGTAGAACTTCACGCTGTAGTCGTGGATGTGGCTGACCGAGTAGCTCATGTTGAAGAGCGGCAGAAGACCGGCCGCGTGCCAGGTCGATCCGGCGGTCAACTCGTCTCGCTCGACCAGCATGACATCCTTCCAGCCAGCCTTGGCCAGATGGTAGGCGATGGACACACCGATGGCTCCGCCACCGACGACAAGGGCTCTGACATGCGTTTTCATGGACCTCTCCCGGATCTCGGCGCGTCGCGCGCTCCGCACGCAACAATGCAGACCCAAAGGAAAATGTCACGGGGCGAGCCGACCCATCGGTGACCGTTTCCGACCTTGTCGCCGGATCGCCGGCTCAGGGAAGGATGAAGCCGAGCCCGCCGGCCCAGCCCCAGTCGTCCCCCGGCTGTCCCATCGTGGCCTTCGAGACGATCCTGAGGCTGCACGGCGCCCCCGGCGCCGACGAGAGGCAGGCAGCTTCGACGCGCCAGACGTCGCAGCCCTCGGGCGCGGCGGCGTCCCGGCCCTCGATACGAGGGCAGAAAGCCCCCGAAGCGGCCTTCCAGTGGCCGTGAAGGGCGCCGGGTCCGCGCCGTCCCACCAGATGACCATCGCGATCGATGGTCACATGGCCGCCCTCGAAATGAAGCCGCCGGCCGAAAAGATCGTCGAGATGCCGGCCCGTCACGTTGATCCAGGCGTTTGCCGGACCCGCCCCCGCCGGGGCCGCGAAATGAAAGATGGATATGGCCACCAGCGCGGTGGCAATGCCGATCATGGGTCGCATGGAAATACTCCCGGCCCGCCCCGCGCCACGAAAATTGCAGGACGCGAAGAAAGGGCAAGCCTCTGGTGTGGATGAATGCCTCATCATAGCACAATCACGGTGATCGGCCCATGCCGACTTGTGCCGGGACCCTTCGTCACGCGCCACCGCCCCGGCGACGGCACGTCAGCCCTTGCCAAGCCGGCCCCGACGGGCCACCACTCGGGCAGGCCATGCAAAGGAGCGATCGATGAGCACCGAAGCCCCCACCCGGCGCACGACGGCGCCGGCCATTCGCGCCCGCAAGGGAAAGGAACCCATTGTCGCGCTGACCTCCTATCACGCCCACACGGCCGCGATCGTGGATCGGCATGCCGACGTCATCCTTGTCGGCGACAGCCTGGGGATGGTCATGCACGGAATGGAATCGACCGTCGGCGTGCCGCTCGATCTCATGATCATGCACGGCCGGGCCGTCATGCGCGGCACGCGGCGGGCGCTGGTGGTCGTGGACATGCCCTTCGGCACCTACGAGGAAAGCCCCCAGATGGCCTTTCGCAACGCCGCGCGCATCATGAAGGAGACAGGCTGTGGCGCCGTCAAGCTGGAAGGGGGCGCGCGCATGGCCGAGACCATCCGCTTTCTGGTCGAGCGCGGCATTCCGGTCATGGCCCATATCGGCCTGACGCCGCAGTCGGTGAACACGCTCGGCGGGTTCAAGACCCAGGGCCGCGACCCCGACACCTGGCCGATCTTCGAAGAGGACGCCCGCGCCGTGGCCGAGGCCGGCGCCTTCTCGATCGTCCTTGAAGGCATGGTCGAACCCCTGGCCGCGCGGATCACGAAGCAGGTCCCGATCCCGACCATCGGCATCGGCGCCAGCGTCGAGTGCGACGGCCAGATCCTCGTGCTCGAGGACATGCTCGGCCTCAACCCGCGGCCGCCGAAATTCGTGAAGGTCTATGGCCGCCTTCTGGAAGAGATCGAGAACGCCGTGCAGTCCTATGCCGAGGACGTGCGCCAACGAAGCTTCCCGACCGAAGACCAGGTCTATCGCTAGCGCGCTTCAGAGCATGCTCGGCACGACCAGGTCGGGCGGCCGATGGCCGTCCTCGAAGGTCTTGATGTTGATGATGACCTTCTCGCCCATCTCGATCCGCCCCTCCACCGTGGCCGAGCCCATGTGCGGAAGAAGAACGACGTTCGGCAGTTCGCGCAGACGCGGGTTCACGTCCGCCCCGCGCTCGAAGACGTCGAGGCCCGCGCCGGCGATGGCCCCGGCCCGCAGGAGCCGCGTCAGCGCGTTCTCGTCGATCACTTCGCCCCGCGACGTGTTCACGATGACGGCGGTCGGCTTCATCAGCGACAGCCGGCGCGCATTCATGAGGTGATAGGTGGCCGGGGTGTGCGGACAGTTGATCGAGATGACGTCCATCCGCGCCACCATCTGGTCCAGGCTTTCCCAGTAGGTCGCCTCGAACTCGGCCTCGATCTCGGGGCGAAGCCGCCGCCGGTTGTGATAATGCACCTGCATTCCGAAGGCGCGGGCGCGTCGCGCCACCGCCTGGCCGATCCGTCCCATGCCGAGGATGCCGAGCCGCCGGCCGGCGATGCGCCCGCCAAGAAGCGCGGTCGGCGACCAGCCCTGCCACTCGCCCGACTGCATGAGCTGAAGCCCCTCGGGGATGCGGCGCGTCACGGCGAGAATCAGCGCCATGGTCATGTCGGCGGTGTCCTCGGTCACGACGCCGGGCGTGTTGGTCACGAGGATCCCGCGCTGGCGCGCGGTGGCCACGTCGATATGGTCGACCCCGGCCCCGTAGTTCGCAATGAGCTTCAGCCGGTCGCCGGCCTGCGCCAGCAGGGCCTGGTCGATCTTGTCGGTCAGTGTCGGCACCAGGACGTCGGCACGCTTCATCGCCGCGGCCAGTTCGTCACGGCTGAACTTGTGGTCGTCCTCGTTCAGCTCGACGTCGAAGAGTTCGCGCATGCGCGTCTCAACCGCCTCGGGCAACCGTCGCGTCAGGACAACACCAAGCTTTCGACCGGTCATTCGCCTTCCACCCCGCTATGGATTTTCTTCTCTGCCGATGACACAGTTGCGCCCAGAAGGGCCGGGCGCAAGAGCCCTTCCGGAAGCAATCCGGACAAAACGAAAAACAAGATGACGATCGGGCAGTCTGTCATGCGAAATCGACCCCCCAGCGCCGCCGCCGTCGCGGCTCGGGCCCTTGCCGTCATTGCGTTCCTTTTCGGCCCTGGCGGTGGTGCGCCGGCCGCGGCCGACAAGGCACCGCCCCCGGGCGAAGCGGCGGCGGCCCCCGCCGGGGCGGCGCGATCGCGCGGCCCGGTCACGAACCTTCCCCTGCCCCGCTTCGTCTCGATGAAGGCGTCGCGCGGCAACGTGCGCCGTGGCCCCAGCCTCAAGCATCGCATCGACTGGGTCTTCACGCGACGCGGCATGCCGCTCGAGGTCACGGCCGAATTCGGCAACTGGCGGCGGGTTCGCGACCAGGAAGGCGCCGGCGGCTGGATGCATTATGCGCTTCTGTCGGGCGTGCGCACCGTTCTGGTCACGCGTGACCTCGCAGCCCTGCACCAGACGCCCTCGGAAGACGCGCCCGTGACCGCCTATCTCGAAGCCGGGGTGATCGCGAACCTGGGCGCGTGCCGGCCGCGGTGGTGCCGCGTCACGGTCGACGGATCCCGTGGCTGGATCCTGAAGGCCCATGTCTGGGGCGTCTACCCGGACGAGATCCGCGACTGAACCCGGCCCGGGCGCTTGCCCCGACGGCCCGTTCGGCGCTATCAGCGACGTTCCCTATCACTGCGACGAACGGCCATGGGTGAACCCGGCATCAAGGACAAGGACACCGCCCGTCGGCTGGCGGCCAGCGGATGGCGGCTCGACGTCTCGGCCGGGGCTGCCTCGGTCGGCGTGGCGACGGCCCTGGTCCTTCTGAAGCTCTGGGCCTTCTGGCGAACCGGATCCCTTTCGGTCGCCGCCAGCCTGGCCGACAGCGCGCTTGACGTCGTGGTTTCGATCGGCGCCCTCGTGGCCATCGTCTATTCCCGGAAGCCTGCCGACGACGACCACGCCTTCGGCCACGGCTCGGCCGAGGATCTGAGCGCGCTTGCCCAGTCCGCCTTCATCCTTCTGGCCGCCGGCGGCATAGCCGCGTCGGCGCTTCGGCGCCTTCTCGGCGACAGCCCGGCCCGGATCACCCACGAGGGGGCGGGCCTTGCCGTCATGGCCATCAGCCTTGCCCTGACACTGGCGCTCGTCTGGTGGCAGCGCCGCGTCGCCCGGCGGACCGGAAGCCGCATCGTGGCGGCTGATTCGCTGCACTATCTGGGCGATCTCGGACCCGGCATCGGCGCCGTCCTGTCACTGTTCGCGTCCGCCTGGTTCGGCATCTCGACCATCGACAGCGTCGTCGCGCTGGCGTCCGCCGCCTTCATGGCCGTCGGCGCGCTTCGGGTCGGCCGCGGCGCGTGGGACGCGCTCATGGATCGATCGGCCGATCCGTCAGTCGTCGAGGCGATAAGGAAGATCGCGGCCGAATACCCTGGCGTGCGGGGGTTTCACGACCTGCGCACGCGCACCGCCGGACGCACGGTCTTCGTCAACATCCATGTCGAGCTTGACGGCGACCAGTCGCTTGAAGCCGCGCACGACATCGCGGCCGGACTGAAGCGTGCCATCATCGCGCGCGTGCCGAACGCGGACGTCATCATCCACAAGGACCCGGTGCGCCGGCCCTCAGCCCCCGGAAAGCCCGCGCCCGGCAAGTAGCGGCCCGATCCCCGGCGCCCGCCCCCGGAAGGCGCGGTAGAGCGCCGCCGGATCCCCGGCCCCGCCTTTCGACAGGATGGTCTCTTCCAACCGGCGCGCCACCTCCGCATCGAAGACATCGCCTGCTTCGCGAAAGGCATCGAAGGCGTCGGCGTCCATCACCTCGGACCAGAGGTAGCTGTAATAGCCTGCCGCATAGCCCTCGCTGGCGAAGGCATGGAGGAAATGCGGCACGTCATGACGCGGGACGATGGCGGCGGGAAGACCCCTTTCGGCCATGACCGAAGCCGCGCGTTCGGCCGGATCATCGGGGGCCGGGCCCCTGTGCAGTTCAAGATCGATGAAGGCCGAGGCCAGATATTCGACCGTCTCGAAACCGGTATCGAGCATGCGGGCCTGAAGGACCCGTTCGCGCAGATCGGCCGGGATCGGCGCGCCCGTCTCGACGTGACGCGCGTGGTTGTCGAGCACTTCGGGCGCTTCCAGCCAATGTTCGAACAACTGGCTGGGCAACTCGACAAAGTCCCGTGCGACGCTGGTCCCCGAGACCGACGGGTGGCGGACATCCGACAGGATGTGGTGAAGCGCATGGCCGAACTCGTGAAAGAGCGTGCGCGCCGCGTCCCAGGACAACAGCGCGGGCCGGTCGCCCTCGGGCCGGGCGAAGTTGCAGACATTGACGACGATGGCCCGTTCGTCGGCGCCAAGCCGGCGCTGCCGGCGCAGGGACGCGCACCAGGCCCCGGACCGCTTGGACGGCCGCGCAAGGTAGTCGGAAATGAAAACGGCCAAGTGGCGGCCGTCCCGGGTGACCTCGAAGGCCTGTGCCTCGGGATGGTAGAGCGGCACGTCGATGGGCCGGAAGGAAAGACCGAAGAGCCGCGCGGCCGTGTCGAAGGCGGCGGCCTGAACGGCGGGAAGTGCGAAGTAGGGTTTCACTTCCGCCTCGTCGACGTCGTGCTCCTGACGGCGGCGGCGCTCGGCGTAGTAGCGCCAGTCCCAGGGCCGGACGGCGTCGTTGAGCCCGTCGGCCTGCATCAGCGCCTGAATGGCGTCGGCGTCGCGCGCGCACCGGTCGACGGCGGGCGCCCAGACGGCGTCGAGAAGGGCGCCGACGGCCGCCGGTGTGCCGGCCATCTCGGGTTC
>RFGD01000408.1 GCA_003696705.1 Alphaproteobacteria bacterium
GACGCCACCGCCCCGCGCCACGACCTGCCCGGCAGGTTTTCGCCATAGACCGCGCGGGCGCCCGGCCTCACCACTTTTCTTGGAGCCACCAAGCCGGTAGAGTGCGCAGCAACAAGACCGGTCCGCCGCGTGGGCGGCAGACGCCGGCGTCAGAAGAGCGGGCCGAAGCCCCGCGGCGCGTGATCCGGATGCGCGAGAGAACGGCGCCACGCAACGGGCGCGCCGGGCGGGCGGCAGGAAGGCAGGAAGCATGGCACGAAGCATGAGAACGCGGTGGACGAACCGGCTCCGCGACAACGCGGGGGCCCTGGCGCTTGCGGCGATGGCAGGCCTTGGGGGCTGCGTCGATCTTCAGGGGCTTGGCGGCGACCAGACACCCGGCGCGAGCACATCGACGGCGGTCGAATATGTCGAGCGCGATGTCGAGGCCCCCGAGGTTTTCCAGGTGACCGAGAAGGCGCTGTGGGACGGTCGCCCGTCGCTTGGCGGGGTCTGGGTGGCACACCCGGACGCGAAGGACCCCGAGCGCGTCGTCATCCGGAACGAGGAGAACGGGAAATTCGTGATCGGCGCGCTCTTCCGCCGAGAGCGAGAGCTTCCCGGGCCGACGATCCAGGTCTCTTCGGACGCGGCCGCGGCGCTTGGCATCGTTGCCGGCCAGCCGACGCTTCTGAACGTGACCGCGCTGAGACGCGAGAAGGTGCCCCAGACCCCACCACCCGAGGCCGCGCCGCCAGCCGAGGCGGAAGCGGATGTCGCGACGGCTGAAACGGCCGAGCCGGCCGGCGAGGACGCGGCGGCGCGGGCGGCGGAAGGGCGACCGGCGCTTCGGCCGGGCTCTGGGGCAGAAAAGACCCCGGCGGGGGCGGCCGCAGCCACGGCCGCGGCGCCGGCGCCCAAGGCCAAGGCCCCGAGCAAGCCCGGCACGGCAAAAGCCCGGATGACGCCCGAGAAGATCACGACCGAGTCGGTCGCCCCGCTTGCCGCGACCGCGGCGGCGGCCATAGCGCGGGCCGAGGCGGGCGGCAGCGATGACACCGCCAGGGGCGCCCGCCCTGCCATCCGACCGGAAGCCAAGGCGCCC
>RFGD01000409.1 GCA_003696705.1 Alphaproteobacteria bacterium
AGGCGGACATGTACCACGCCGCCGATTACTACTTCGTCAACCAGCACCCGGCCTTCGCCTTCTTCACGGGCGTGCCCTTCGGCATGACGGCGACCGAGCTGAACAACTGGTATTACCACGGTGGCGGCATGCAGCGCCACCACGAGCTGGGCGAGATCTTCGGCCTGGTGTCGTTCCTGGCGGGTAACACCGGCACCCAGGCCGGTGGCTGGTTCCGGAAGGAAATCAAGGGCCCCGAGGATTTCAACGGCCTGAAGTTCCGCATGCCGGGCCTGGGTGGCAAGGCGCTTGGCTACATGGGCGCGTCCGTGCAGAACCTGCCCGGCGCCGAGGTGTATCAGGCACTTGCCTCGGGCGCCATCGACGGCACCGAGTGGATCGGTCCCTGGGCCGACGAGAAGGCGGGCTTCCAGGAAATCACGAAGTTCTACTACACCGCCGGTTTCCACGAGCCGGCCGCGGGCCTGTCGGTCGCGGTCAACAAGGAGGTCTTCGACAGCCTGTCGCCGTCGCAGCAGGCCGCCATCGAGGTTGCCGCCGGCCACGCCAACGTCTGGAACCTCAGCCAGTACCTCATGAACAACGGTGCCGCGCTCGAGCGTCTGAAAGCGGCCGGCGTCAAGGTGCTGAAGTTCCCGGATTCGGTCTGGGATGCCTTCGGCGAGGCCAGCCAGAAGGTCTACGACGAGTTCATGGGCGACGACCTCTTCGCCTCGATCTTCAAGGACTACCGCGCCTCGATGAAGGCGTCGTCGGGCTGGATCCGCGACTCGATCGAGGAATACCGCCGTCAGCGGGACCGCGTCCTCGGGGTCTGAGGCCACGCGCAATCTTCTCGACGTCCCCGGCCAGGGCCGGGGGCGTCGTCTCATCCGGCGCAGCGTGCGCCGCAAGACCAAGAAACTGGAAAAGGGGGACGCCCCATGCTGGACTTCATCGTCTGGGTCCTCGCCGGCATCGCAGGCTCTTTCGTGGACGTGGTTCAGGCGCTTCTGCATCCCGCGGCATGGCTGAGCTGGATCGACGGCTTCGACAGCCCCGAGGACAAGAAGGCGCTGATGCGTTTCGTCTACTACGGCGCCTCGAAAGAGCTGTTCTTCGTTGTCCTGACCGCGATCCTGATCGTCACCGGCATCGGCATGTGGCGCCGCCCGTTCCTGTGGCGGGTGCTCGGGGTTCTCGAGGGCATCGGGAACACGGTCGGCCGCACGGCGGCCTGGGCCGGGCTCGTCATGGTCCTCCAGCAGATCATGATCGTCTTCCTGCAGCGCATCTTCCGCGTTTCCGAGATCTCGATCGGTCCGTTCGGCTATGTCTTCACGAAGGACCTGAGCTGGTATGCGGAAGAGCTGAAGTTCTACAACGCGATCGTCGTGACGCTGTGTCTTGCCTACACCTTCATCCAGGGCGGGCATGTGCGGGTCGACCTTGTCTATGCGGGTGTCGGCTATCGCGCCAAGAAGGCGATCGACATGTTCGGCTCGCTCTTCTTCATGCTGCCGATGGCGACGCTCCTGTGGCTTTACTCCTGGTTCTTCCTCTGGCGGCATCTCATCGTGCCGAACCCGTCGGCCTCGGACGCGCTCGACAAGCTGCTTCTGAAATCGCGCGCGCTTCGCTGGAACGTCGAGACGATCGGCTTCTCGCCCAACGGGTTCAACGCCTACTTCCTGTTCAAGGTCCTTCTGGTCCTGATGGTGGCGATGATCTTCCTGCAGGGACTGGCGTTCTTCTATCGCTCGTGGCTCGAGTTCGTCGAGGGCCCCGAGGCGGAGGGGCGCAACCTGGATCACGACAGGAACGAAGATCCGGCGGCGGAAATGCCGGGCGAAGGACTTTGACGAGGGGCAGTGACAATGATTTTCGGACTTGATGGCGTAGAGCTCGGCCTCATCATCGTCTTCCTGTGCCTCTTCGGCGGCATCATGTCGGGGTTCCCGGTCGCCTTCGCGATCGGCGGCTCGGCCATTCTTTCCTTCGGGATCCTGGCGGCGCTCGACAGCGCGGGGATCCTGGTGCATCAGGCGCTCGACACCGGTTCGGCGGCCTATCAGGCGCTTGTCGCCCAGGGGGTGTCCGAGTTCGACATCTCGGTCTTCCGCTATCCCGACCTCCCAAGGGTCGATCAGCCCCTGTTCCCAAGGGGCTGGGAATTCGCGGTGGACCGCAACCTTGCCTTCATCGTGAACCGGATCAACGAGCGGGTCCTGGCCGGCCAGTCGATCGAGACGCTTCTGGCCGTGCTCATGTTCGTGCTGATGGGCATCACGCTCGAGCGGTCGCGGATCGCCAATGACCTCCTGACGACCATGGCGCGGGTCTTCGGGCCGCTGCCGGGCGGACTTGCCGTGTCGGTCGTCGTGGTGGGCGCGTTCCTTGCCGCCTCGACGGGCATCGTGGGCGCGACGGTCGTGACCATGGGGCTTCTGTCGCTGCCGACGATGCTCAGGCACAACTACAGCCCCGAGCTTGCGACGGGGGTCATTGCGGCCTCGGGCACGCTGGGCCAGATCATCCCGCCGTCGATCGTCATCGTCCTTCTGGGCACGCTGGCGGGCGACCTCTACTCGGCCGCGCAAGAGACGCGGGCCCAGGCGGCCGGCTGCTCGGACGCGCTGACCTATCTTGGCAAGGCGGCGGTGGTCTCGGTCGGCACGCTCTTCCAGGCGGCGATCCTGCCGGGGATCATGCTGGCCGCGCTTTACGGGCTTTATGCCTTCGGCTATGCGCTGGTCCGCCCGTCGAAGGCGCCGCCCGTCCGGGGCGAGGCGGTCGGCGGCGACGTCGTCACCCGCGCCGACGTGTTCACCTGGATCATCGGCGTGCCGGCGATCCTGATCGTCGGGCTCCTTCTTGCGGCCGAGATGCGGATTGTCGGCTCGCAGGACATCAGCGTGGACACCTATTCGGACAGCACGAAGACGGCGATCCTGCGCACCAATGTCTCGCCGAAGTGCAAGGAATCCATGATCGCCCTGCACGGTCAGGAGAAATGGGATCTTGCCGTCAAGCAGCAGGCCGAGATCGACGCCGCGGGCGGCGCACAGCAGAGCCGTCAGCTCACCGAAGAGGAGATCGCGAAGAAGCGGGCCGAGAAGATTGCCGCGGCGGCGCCCATCGGCACCGGAGTCGCTACGATCCTTCTTCTTCTGGCGCTGACGCTGAGCCTTGCGCGCGGCATCGCGCCGTCGGCCGATCGGCGGCCCCTTGCGATCGGGGCCATCGGGCTCATCCTCGCCGTGCTGGTCGACATCCTGTTCATCTCGCCCACCACGAGCGCGGGGGCGACGGTGGTGATCCTCGCGATCCCCCTGGCGCTGGCGCTTTACGGGGTCAAGCATGCGGCCATCGCCATGGGGCACAACGACCTCATCCGGGTCGTGTTCCCGCCGCTTGTGCTCATCGTGGCGGTCCTGGGCTCGATCCTCGGTGGCATCACGAACCCGACGCCGGCGGCGGCCCTTGGCGCGGGCGGCGCCATCATGCTGGCCGCCTACCGGCGGCTCAAGGACGAACAGAAGTCGGGCAGGATCATCCTGTATTCGACCTTCGCCGTCGTCATCATGATCCTTGTCGGCGTCAATTTCGACCTTCGGGTCAACCGCGACGTCGTGCCGTTCGAGGATTGGGTCGGCTTCCTCGTGGCCATTTCGGCCTACCATGTCGCCTTCTTCGGGTTCCTCTACGGCTGCTGGGTCTTGTGGCGGACCGGCGTCCTGACCCCCGTGGTGCGCGAGACGGCCAAGGTCACGTCGATGGTCTTCACGATCCTCATCGGCTCGCAGCTTCTGAACCTCGTGGTCATCTCGTTCGGGGGCGAGCACTACATCCAGTCGTTCCTGCGTTCCTTCGATCAGGAATGGGCCGTGTTCCTGATCGTGATGCTGGTGCTTTTCATCCTGGGCTTCGTGCTCGACTTCCTCGAGATCATCTACATCGTCATTCCCATCGTGGGGCCCGTCATCTACGGCGGCACGATGGATCCGAAATGGGTGACGATCATGATCGCGGTGAACCTGCAGACGTCGTTCCTGACGCCGCCTTTCGGCTTTGCGCTGTTCTATTTGCGTGGCGTCGCACCGAAGAGTGTCACCACCGGCCACATCTATCGCGGGATCATTCCCTTCGTGCTCATACAGGTGATCGGGCTGGCGCTTCTCTGGGCCTTCCCGTCGGTCGTGACGATCGTGCCGAACCTCATGGGCCGCTAGGAAAGGCGCAAGGGCGAAATGCGACGGGGCGGCCCTGCGGCCGCCCCGTTTCATTCAGGGGCCAGGGTGGCAGGGGCCAGGGTGGCGCGACGGTCGGGCCGGTGCCCGTCGCGTGCGGTCGGGGGCGCGTTCGTCCGGGATGGCGCGGGCGGGGTCCGCGCAGATCAGCTGCGGGACACCGGCGGCTCGGGCAACGAGATGTTGCGCACCTGGTCCGAGATCGTCTCGACCTCGACCGGGTTCGTTTCGGAGGAATAGTCGGCGTTCGGGTCGATATCCGCCCAACGACCATGCCGATAGATCTCGAGCGCGTTGAAGCCGGCCTTGTAGCCCATCTTCGGCGAACCCGGGACCCAGTAGCCAAGGTAGACGAACGGAAGCCCCGTGCGCCGCGCGATGCGCACGTGATCAAGGATGAGATAGGTGCCAAGCGACGCCTTCGGCCGGTCGGGGTCATAGAACGAGTAGACCATGGACAGCCCGTCGCCCAGCACGTCCGTGAGGCAGCACGCGACCAGCCGGTCGGCACCCGTGTCCTCGTCCCGCTCGCGGTATTCGATGACGCGCGTGCGGACGGGCGTCTCCTCGATCATCGCGGCGAACTCGAAGATGTCCATGTCGGCCATGCCGCCGTCGGCGTGGCGCGCATCCAGATAGCGCCGGAAGAGAGCATATTGCTCCTCAGTCGCCCAGGCCGAACCGACATGGCGCGTCAGTCCGGCGTTGCGCCGCAGGATGCGCCGCTGCGTGCGGTTGGGGCGCGAGTCGGCGACGCGGATACGGGCCGAAAGACAGGCCGTGCACTCGGAACAGGACGGCCGATACAGGACGTTCTGCGATCGACGGAAGCCCTGTTTCGACAGCGCGTCGTTCAGAAGGTTGGCGTGCTCTCCGTGCAGCGCCGTGAAGAGCTTGCGCTCGAGCCGCCCCTCCAGATACGGGCAGGGCTGCGGGGCAGTCACATAGAACTGCGGGGCAAGAGGAACCGTATGACGCATGACATTTCCACGATCGGTCGGCGTTCACGGTAGCAAGGGCAGGGCCGTCCGCCAAGCCCCGGCGATCATGAGCGCATTTTGCATGGCGCGCGGGCCGCGGCGTGGTGCGGATGGCGCAGGTCCGCCGTCAGGCGCCCCGCCAGATCCAGCCGCCGCCGAAGACGCGCGTGCCCTCGGTCTCGTAGAACACGCAGGCCTGGCCGGGTGCGACGCCTTCTTCCGGGGACAGGAGTTCGACCTCGGCCGTGTCGGGCCCGAGGGGGCGCAGGATCGCCGGGCGGGGCGGGCGCGTCGAGCGCACGCGGACGGAGACATGCCATTCGTCCCGGCTGTCGAAGGGCGCATCGCCCAGCCAGTTCACCTCGCGCACGGGCACGATACGCGTACCAAGCGCCTCTTTCGGGCCGACGATGACACGGCGGGTCTCGGGGTCGAGGCGCACGACGTAAAGCGGCTCGCCAAGCCCGCCGATGCCAAGACCGCGGCGCTGACCGATGGTGTAGTGGATGACGCCCCTGTGTCGTCCAAGGACCCGTCCCTCGAGATCGACGATGTCGCCGGGTTCGGCAGCACCGGGTCGCAACTTCTCGATCACCGCGGCGTAGTTGCCGTCGGGCACGAAGCAGATGTCCTGGCTGTCGGGCTTGTCGGCGACCGGAAGGCCATAGCGCCGCGCCAGCGCGCGCGTCTCGGCCTTCGACGGCAGATGGCCAAGGGGAAAGCGCAGGAATTCGAGCTGCTCGGCCGTCGTCGAGAAGAGGAAGTAGGACTGGTCGCGCGACGGGTCGGCGGCACGGTGCAGCTCGGGACCGCCGGGCCCCATCTTGCGCTGGATGTAATGGCCGGTCGCCATGCAGTCGGCATCGAGCTCGCGCGCCGTCTCGAGGAGATCGCGGAACTTCACGCGCTCGTTGCACCGGATGCAGGGGACCGGGGTCGCCCCGGCCAGATAACTGTCGGCGAACTCGTCGATGACAGCCTCTCGGAACATGCTCTCGTAGTCGAGGACGTAGTGCGGAAACCCCATCTCCTCGGCCACGCGGCGCGCATCGTGAATGTCCCGGCCGGCGCAGCACGCCCCCTTCTTCGCAAGGGCCGCCCCGTGATCGTAGAGCTGAAGCGTCACGCCGACGACGTCATAGCCTTCCTCGGCCAGCATCGCGGCGACGACGGAACTGTCGACACCGCCCGACATGGCGACGACCACGCGGGTTTCGGCCGGCGGTTTCGGCAGGCCAAGGGAATTCAGTGTGGCGGCTTCGGCGGTGTTCATGGCGCTCTCCGGGGCAATGGCGGGGAATATAGGAAAATGCCGCGCACTCACAAGGCCGGCTTTCACGAGGCCTTAACGCACCCCGGCCGAAAGTCCGATTGCAGACTTGGGGATAAGCATGTTCTCGCGTGAAGGAAAAGGACCCGAAAGTGTCGAGCTTCCCGACGGCAAGATCCTTCGCCGGACGGATCTGCCGCCGCCCGACACGCGCCGCTGGGTGGCGAGCCGGAAGGCGATCGTCGCCCGCGCCGTGCTTCACGGCCTTCTGTCCGAGGTCGAGGCCTGCCGCCTCTACGCGCTCAGCGAGGAGGAGCTTCAGTCCTGGATCCGGGCGCTCGTGCGCCATGGCGATTCGGCCTTGAAGGTCACACGGCTCCAGAAATATAGACAACTTTAAGTAGTATCGTTACTCTTTCCAGCAACAGTAACGGGCGGTTAACCATTGTTCCGCATCGTCGGTGTCGTGAGTGGACCCAAGGAAGGGCGAGGAGGCAGCATGCGCATCCTTTTGATCGAAGATGATCCGACGACGTCGCGCAGCATCGAGATGATGCTGACGAAGGCGAACCTCAACGTTTATGCAACCGATCTCGGCGAGGAGGGGATCGAGCTTGCCAAGCTCTATGACTACGATCTCATTCTGTTGGACCTGAACCTCCCGGACATGAGCGGGCACGAGGTGTTGCGCCAGCTGCGTCGGGCACGGGTCGAGACCCCCATCCTCATCCTTTCGGGCGAGGACGACACGGACAGCAAGCTGAAGGGGTTCGGATTCGGGGCCGACGACTATCTGACCAAGCCCTTCCACCGCGAGGAGCTTGTCGCGCGCATCCACGCCATCGTTCGCCGCTCGAAGGGCCACGCGCAGTCGGTCATCCGCACCGGCGAGATCGAGGTGAATCTCGACACGAAGACGGTCGCGGTGAACGGCAAGCCCGTGCACCTGACCGGGAAGGAGTATCAGATCCTCGAACTTCTTTCGCTGCGGAAGGGCACGACGCTGACCAAGGAGATGTTCCTCAACCATCTCTATGGCGGCATGGACGAACCCGAACTGAAGATCATCGACGTGTTCATCTGCAAGCTGCGCAAGAAGTTGAGCAAGGCGACCGGCGGCGAGAACTACATCGAGACGATCTGGGGACGCGGCTATGTGCTTCGCGATCCCGAGGCCCGGAAGATCGCCGTCTGAGGTTCCGGCCATGGCGCCCACGGCCTTGCCGGCGGCCGGGTGCTGAACTCGCATCTGGACGTCGGCGACGGTGCCCCCTATCAGTTTTCCCGACATCAGGGGGCGCCAGATGGACGAGCGGGAAGAGGATCGCCGGGGCGCGGTGGCGCGGCCGGACACAGAGGACGGGATCGCAGGTGGTGGGCCGACGGACGCCATGGACGAGGCGACCGCTCGTCACGAGCTTTCCCGGCTTGCCGAGGTGTTGGCCCGGGCCGAGGCGGCCTACTATCAGGCCGACGACCCGATCATGGCCGACGCCGATTATGACGCGCTCAAGCGGCGGAACGCCGAGATCGAGGCCCGCTTTCCCCATCTGAAGCGCGCCGACAGCCCATCGGACCGCGTCGGCGCGCGACCGGCGGCGGGGTTTGCCAAGATCGTCCATGCACGGCCGATGCTCTCGCTCGCCAATGCGTTCGACGAGGACGACCTTGCCGATTTCGACGCCGGCATTCGTCGCTTCCTCGGCCTCGGAGAGGCGGACCCGCTTGCCTACACCTCGGAGCCGAAGATCGACGGGCTGTCGCTTTCCATCCGCTACGAGGATGGGAAGCTCTGCCATGCCGCAACACGCGGCGACGGCACCGAGGGTGAGGACGTCACGGCGAACGTGCTGACCCTGGCCTGCATCCCCCGTCATCTTCCCGGGGCGCCAGGCGTTCTCGAGGTGCGGGGCGAGGTCTTCATGCGCCACGACGACTTCGCCGCCCTCAACGAACGCCAGAAAGCCGCGGGCCAGAAGGTCTTCGCCAATCCGCGAAACGCGGCCGCCGGTTCGCTTCGCCAGCTTGATCCTGCGGTAACGGCGGAACGGCCGCTTTCCTTTTTCGCCTACGGCTGGGGCGAGCTGTCCGAGCCGCTTGGCCGAACGCAGACCGAGGCGCTGGCGCGCCTGTCGGCCCTTGGCTTCCCCGTCAACCCGTTGACCCGAAGGTGCAGTTCGGTCGCCGAACTTCTGGACCACTACCGCGAGATCGAGCGCGCGCGCGCCGATCTTGGCTACGACATCGATGGCGTCGTCTACAAGGTGGACGACCTGGCCCTGCAGGCCCGTCTTGGCGCGCGATCGACGACGCCTCGCTGGGCCATTGCGCACAAGTTCCCGGCGGAAACCGCCTGGACCGAGCTTCTGGGCATCGACATCCAGGTGGGGCGTACCGGCGCGCTCTCGCCGGTGGCGCGGCTGCGCCCCGTGACCGTCGGCGGCGTGGTCGTCAGTTCGGCAACGCTCCACAACGAGGACTACATCGCCGGGCGCGATGCGGGCGGCGCGCCCATTCGGGGCGGCCGCGACATCCGCATCGGCGATCGCGTCAAGGTATACCGCGCCGGCGACGTGATCCCGAAGATCGCCGATGTCGACCTGACGCGGCGCCCGGCCGGCGCGGCGCCCTTTCGCTTCCCCGATCGCTGTCCGGTCTGTGGCGCGCCCGCCGTCCGGGAAGAGGGGGACGCCGTCCGCCGATGCTCGGGCGGCATGTCCTGCGACGCCCAGATGCTGGAGCGCCTGCGCCACTTCGTGTCGCGACCGGCCTTTGACATCGAGGGGCTGGGCGCCCGCCAGATCGAGGCGTTGTTCGCCGACGGCTGGATCCGCGAACCGGCCGACATCTTCCGGCTGAAAGAGCGCTACGGCACGGGGCCGCGACAGCTTCGCCACCGCGAAGGCTGGGGCGCGCGGTCGGCCGAAAAGCTTTTCGCCGCCATCGAGGCCCGCCGCCGCATCCCCCTTGCGCGGCTCATCTTCGCGCTTGGTATCCGGCATGTGGGCGAGAGCGCGGCGCGGCTTCTGGCCCGCCATTACCGCAGCTTCGAGGCCCTTGCCGCCGCGATGACCGAAGCGGTCGATCCCGAAAGCCCCGCGTTCGAGACGCTCTTGTCCATCGACGGGATCGGCGAGACGATGGCGCGCGCCCTCGTGCGGACCTTCGCGCCGGGGCCCGAGCGTCAGATGATCGATCGTCTCGTTGCCGAGCTCGAGGAGATCGAGCCGCCCGAGGACCGCTCGGCTGCCAGTCCCCTTGCCGGCAAGACGCTTGTCTTCACGGGCACGCTGGCGCGGATGACCCGGGCCGAGGCGAAGGCCCGGGCCGAGGCGCTAGGCGCCCGGGTCGCCGGATCGGTGTCGGCGCGCACGGATATTCTCGTGGCCGGACCCGGGGCCGGATCGAAGGCGCGGAAGGCCGCCGAACTGGGTGTCGACGTGATCGACGAAGACGCCTGGCTTGCGATGATCGGCGGCGGATGAGCGGCCGGCCGGAGGTCCTGTTCCCGCTTTTTGCGGACCTGACGTCGCTTCCCGGCGTCGGAGAGCGGCTGCAGAAGATCTTCGCCCAGATGGGGGTCGAGAAGCCGCGCGATCTTCTGTTCACGCTGCCCCACTCGGGCATCGACCGCGCGCGGCGCGCGACGATACAGGGGCTCGACACCCCCGGTGTCGTCACGGTCGAAGTCGAGGTGCTCGAACACCGTCGGCCGCGGCGAAAGGGCGGTGCCCATGTGGTCACGGTCCGGGATGCGGGGGCGACGTTCCGACTGGTCTTCTTCCACGCACGCCCCGACTATCTCGAGCGGCTCTTGCCGCTTGGGGCGCGGCGCGTCGTGTCCGGGCGGCTCGAATTCTTCGACGGCGCACCGCAGATCGTTCACCCGGACCATGTCCTCGACCCGGCCGAGGCGGACGACCTGCCGCTGTTCGAGCCGGTCTACCCCCTGACGCAAGGGCTGAGCCAGAAGGTGATGCGCAAGGCCGTGCGTGCGGCCCTGGCGCGCGCGCCCGATCTGGACGAGTGGATCGACGAAAGCCTGCGCGCGCGCGAAGGGTGGCCGCGCTGGCGTGTCGCCCTGGAAGAGGCGCACAACCCCCTTACCGCCGCCGAACTTGCCCCCGAATGGCCGGCCCGCCAGCGCCTGGCTTTCGACGAGTTCTATGCCCATCAACTGGCGCTGGCGCTGGCGCGCGCGCATCTGCGCCGGGGCAAGGGCGTGGCGCTGGTGGGTGACGGCCGGCTCAGGCGCAAGGTGCTCGACAGCCTTCCCTTTCCCCTGACCGGGGCCCAACGCCGCGCCATTGCCGAGATCGAGAAGGACATGGCGGCGCCGCGGCGGATGAACCGCCTCTTGCAGGGCGACGTGGGGGCGGGAAAGACGCTCGTGGCCTTCATGGCGCTTCTCATCGCCGTCGAGGCCGGACGGCAGGGGGTCCTGATGGCGCCGACCGAGGTGCTGGCACGCCAGCACTACGCGGGTCTTGGCCCGTTGGCCGCAGCCGCGGGCGTCCGCCTCGAGATCCTGACGGGCCGCGACAAGGGCGCCGAGCGGCGGGCCAAGCTGGACGCGCTTCGGACGGGCGAGGTGGACATCCTCGTCGGCACCCATGCCGTCTTTCAGGACGACGTCACCTTCAAGGCACTGGGCCTTGCCGTCATCGACGAGCAGCACCGCTTCGGCGTCGCGCAGCGCATGCGCCTTTCCGGGAAGGGGCCGGCCGTCGATGTCCTGGTCATGACGGCAACCCCCATCCCGCGAAGCCTGGCGCTTGCCCATTACGGCGACATGGATGTGTCCGTCCTGGACGAGAAACCGCCCGGCCGGACGCCCGTGGCCACGGCCCTCGTCCCGACCACGCGCATGGACGACGTCATCGAGCGGCTGCGTCACGCCATCGCCGAGGGGCGGCAGGCCTATTGGGTCTGCCCCCTGGTCGAGGAAAGCGAGGCCGTCGATCTTGCCTCGGCCGAAGAACGCTACAAGGCGCTCTCGGCCGCCCTTGGCGACGGCGTCGTCGGGCTCGTGCACGGACAGATGCCGCCGGCCGAGAAGGATGCCGCCATGGCGCGCTTTGCCGCCGGCGAGACGCGCGTTCTCGTCGCCACGACCGTGATCGAGGTCGGCGTCGATGTCCCGAACGCGTCGATCATGGTCGTCGAGCGGGCCGAGATCTTCGGCCTGGCCCAGCTCCATCAGCTTCGGGGCCGGGTAGGGCGGGGCGCGCAGAAATCGACCTGTCTTCTCATGTACAAGCCGCCCCTGTCGGAAACGGCGCGCCGACGCCTGACGATCCTGCGCGAGACCGACGACGGGTTCCGCATCGCCGAAGAGGATCTTGCCATGCGCGGCGCCGGCGACCTGATCGGCACCGTCCAGTCGGGCCTTCCGCGCTTTCGCATCGGCAACATCGAACACCAGACGGCCCTGATGGCACTGGCCCAGAACGCGGCCCGGAAGCTCTTGCATGACGATCCGGGCCTGCAATCGCCTGCGGGGCAGGCCGCGCGGGTGCTTCTGTGGCTGATGGAAGAGGACAAGTCGATCCGCCTGATCGCGGTCGGCTAGCTTTCCTCAAATTGTTCGCAAATGTTCTCTGAAAGTTCTTTACTTGAATCGAAAATTGTGAGAACAAATAGGCAACGAAAAACAAGGCCCGAAGGTAACACCGATGAAACAGTTCGAGAACATCATCACGCGCGCCCCGTTCGCGTTCCTGGCCGAGTTCGCCACCGCCTTGGCGCTCTTTCTCGTCCTGTTCGCGATTCTGAACCTTTCCGGCGCCGCCTGAAGCTGCCTGCGGTCCGCTCCGGCGTTCCCACCCGCGCGTCTTGTCCCCAACCTCGTGCGCGGTTTCGTGCGCTCCCTGCCCGGGGTGCGCCCCGTCCCCCCGCCGGATGCGCTGACACGCACCTGCCGCCGCCAGTCCCTGCCAGGACGGCGGCGGCCTTTTTTCAAGGGCTAACGACGCGCCGAGGAACGACGATCAGGCGCAGTCGGCCTTTTCGGCGTTGGCAATCGCTTCGGCGGTTGCGTCGAGGCACAGAAGGATCGAGGCGTGGCGGTTCTTGAAGTCACGCGCGGGGCGCAGAACCTCGAGTTCCTCGAACGGCGGCGAGGGTGTCGGCCCGTCCGACTTCAGCATTGCCTTCAACTCGTCCCGCGCGCGCTCGATCTCGGCGCGGGTGCGGCCAATGACATTTGCCCCGACAATGGCCGAGGCCGCCTGGCCAAGCGCGCAGGCCTTCACGTCCTGTGCAAAATCGACGACAGCCCCATCCTTGACGACGACATCGACCGTCACCGTCGAACCGCAAAGCGGCGAGCGTCGCTTGGCAGAGCCCGAGGGCGCCTCGAGCCGGCCGGTCCGCGGGATCGCCGCCGCAAGGGCCAGGATCCGGCCGGAATACAGGGCAATGAGGTCGCTGTCGTCCATGGCTTTTCTCTGCCTCCCAAGGCATCTAGATAGGCCAGGACGCAGTTTTTGGGAAGGACCGGAATGCCCTTTGATCCAACCACGCTTCGCTTTGACGCGGCCGGGCTTCTGCCGGCGATCGCGCAGGATGCCGACACGGGTGAGGTGCTCATGCTGGCCTGGATGAATGCCGAGGCGGTGCAGCGCACGCTGACGACCCGCCAGGTGACCTATTGGTCGCGGTCGCGACAGGCCTTCTGGGTCAAGGGAGAGACGAGCGGTCACGGCCAGGAGCTCGTCGAGATGCGCATCGACTGCGACCGCGACTGCATCCTCTTGCTGGTGCGCCAGACCGGGCCGGCGTGCCACACGAACCGAAGGACGTGCTTCTTCACGGCCATTCGCGATGGCGA
>RFGD01000410.1 GCA_003696705.1 Alphaproteobacteria bacterium
ATGGCGAAGGGGCTGCCGACGTTTTCGGCCGTGTAGAGGCCGAATTTCCGCGCGCCCGACGGGTCGAACCGGAAATTGACCGAGGGGCGACCGTTCTGGTCGAAACTCGGCTGGGCGTCGGTCAGCTCGTCGCCCGTGACGACAGGTGTCTTCTCGACGATGTAGTAGACCCCCTTCTCGTCCTGCGCCGGAAGAAGAAGACGGCCGGGGCCGGGATTTGCGTTGGCATCGGTCGTGCGCGAGACGACGGGGTGGAAGGTGAGCCGCGCCGTCGTCCCGATCAGTTCCTTGAGTTCCGACGCCGACCCGATGCCGGGGACCTGGATCAGGATGCGGCGTTCGCCGACACGCTGAATCGTCGGTTCACGGGTGCCGACCTCGTCGACCCGGCGACGGATGATCTCGAGCGACTGCTCTATCGTGCGATCGAGGATCGCCTGGCGCTCGGCCTCGGTGAAACGGACCACGATCTCGTCACCCTCGGCCGCAACCTCGATGTCCCGCGCGCCAACGCTGACGATGGACACGACCGGCTGCGACAGCGCCCGCACCAGCTCGACCGCCTGTCCGATCGCTTCGGGCTTCGAGATGCGCACCCGCAGCTCGTCAGGGGCCGACTCGACCCTGCGGAAAGTGCCGATCTCGTTTCGCGCCTCGCGAAGCGCCCGCAGCACCTCGGGCCAGAGCGCGTCCATCCTGTCGGCATAGACCTGTTCGACCTTCACCTCGGCCAGAAGCTGCGCCCCGCCCCGAAGATCGAGCCCGAGGTTCACGATGGTCGAGGGCAGCCAGTCGGGCCAGGCCGCCCGCGCCGCCTCGAGCTCCGGCGTGAGCTCGGCGCCGCGCTCGATGAGCTTCACCGCATCGTTGTGGCGCTCTACCCGGTCGTAGAAGAGGTTCGGCATGGCGAACAGAAACCCGAGCGCGACCAGCGCCCAGATGACGACGCGTTTCCAAAGGGCGATCTGAACCATCTGCTGGCGCTCAGCTGGTTGCCGGTTCGGTCTTGTTCAGGACCTGCGCGATCGTCTGGCGCACGACGCGAACCTTCACGCCGTCGGCGATTTCGACCTCGACCTCGTTGTCGTCCTTGACCTTCGTGACCTTGCCGATGATCCCGCCCTGCGTGACGATCGTGTCGCCGCGGCGCAGCGCCTCGACCATCGCCCGATGCTCTTTCAGCTTCTTCTGCTGCGGGCGGATCAGAAGGAAATACATGATCGCGAAGATCAGGATGAGCGGCACGAAGCTTGCCAGGCCCGAAGCCGAGCCACCGCCGGCCGCCTGTGCGAATGCAGGGGTTGCGAACATTTCGCTCCTCATGTCTCTGGGAAAGGGCAGTGCCCAGCGTTCGGGCGGCACCCTAGCGAAGCCGTCCGGCAAGGGCAAGGCGAAGGACGCGGGGCCTTTCAGTGCCACATGTCGGGCATGCTGTCCTTGCGCGCGGCGATGAAATCGCGAAGCGCGGTGTCGACCGCAGGGTCGAGGGGCGGCGCCTCGTAGGATTGCAAGAGGGCCTGCCAGCGCCGCCGCGCCCGTGTCGCAATGTCCTCGCGCCCCTCCTCGGCCCAGGTTTCCCATGGGCGGGCGTCGTCAAGGTCGCTGTCCCAGAATGCCGTGCGAAAGTGGCGCAACGTGTGCGCCACACCGAAGAGATGCTGACCGGGGCCCAGTTCGGCCAGGGCATCGACGCCCAGCGCCTCGTCGTCGACGGGAATGCCGCCGAGGTAGGTGTGAAGCGCGCCGCAAAGATCGGTGTCCATGACGAACTTCTCGTAGGACATGGACAAGAGCCCGTCGAGGAAGCCGGCCGTATGCAGGATGTAGTTGGCGCCGCTCTGAACGGCCGACATCATCGACATCATGGACTGTTGCATCGCCTGCCCATCGGCAAGCTTGGCGTTCGTGAAATTGCCCGCGCACCGAAGCGGCAGACGATAGCGGCGGGCGAACTGCCCCATGACAAGGCTTGCGAGCGCCGGCTCGGGCGTGCCGAAGGTCGGCGAGCCCGAGCGCATGGCCATCGTCGAGATGAAGGACGCGATGACGACGGGTGCGCCGGGCCGCTCGAGCTGGGCGATCGCGGCCGACACCATCGTCTCGGCGAGGTTCTGTGCGACGCAGCCGGCCATCGTGACGGGCGCCACCGCGCCGGCAAGGAGGAAGGGCAAGTGAATCGACCCCTGCCCTGCCCGCGCATAGGTGCGGATGCCGCGCGACGTGACGCCGTCGATGACAAGCGGCGAGGTCGTGTTGAAATTCCCCATGATGACGCAGTTGCGGTCCGCGAAATCGGCACCGAACAGGATGCGGCACATCTCGATCGAATCGGCGGCCCGTTCGGGCGCCGTGATCGAGCCGAGGAACGGCCGGTCGGAATAGAGGATATGCGCGTGCACCATGTCGAGATGGCGCTTGTTGACGGGTATGTCCGTCGGCTCGCAGATGGTGCCGCCCGAATGGTGCAGCCAGGGCGATGCCTGCCCAAGCTTCACGAGGTTCCGGAAGTCCTCGATCGTCGCGTAACGGCGATTGCCCTCGTGATCGATGATGAAAGGGGAGCCATA
>RFGD01000411.1 GCA_003696705.1 Alphaproteobacteria bacterium
CCCCTTGCCGCCCTGCCCCCGGCCGCGGCGCTTCAGGCCGACAGCCAGCCCTCGAGCCGGGCCGGGTCCGGCAGGCCGCCCGCGTGAACCAGCTTGCCGTCGATTGCTATCCCCGGCGTCGACATGACGCCCGCCATGGCGATCTCGCGCGGGTCGGTGACCTTCTGCACCTCGACCTCGACGCCCAGTCGCGTCGCCACCTCGTCCACCATCCGCGCGGTTTCCTCGCAGCGTTTGCAGCCGGGGCCATAGACCTTCACGGATTTCATGACATCTTTCCTTTCAGAACAACATGTTGAACAGGAACCCGACGGCCAGTATCCCGGCGCCCACCACGCTCACGAAGACCGCAAGAAGACGCAGGGTCAGCACCTGGCGCAGGATGATCATCTCGGGCAGGCTGAGCGCGACGACGCTCATCATGAAGGCCAGCACGGTACCCAGCGCGGCGCCCTTGCCAAGAAGCGCCTCGACGACGGGGATGATGCCGGCGGCACTGCTGTACATCGGGATCCCGACGACGACGGCGGCCGGCACGCTCCACCAGGCGTCGGCCCCCATGACGCGGGCCATCATCTCCTCAGGCACATAGCCGTGAATGAAAGCGCCCACCGCGATGCCGGCAATGATCCAGATCCACACGCGGGCAAAGATCTCGCGCACGGCGTCGAGCCCAAGCCGATAACGGTCCACCATGCGAAGGCGCGTGCCCTCATCGGCCGCCGGCTGGGCGGTGCCGGCGTGGATTTCCCGCACCCAGTCCTGCAGCCACCCTTCCAGGCGGAGCCTGCCGATCACCCATCCGGCAACCGTCGCAATGGCCAGCCCGAAGACAAGGTAGGTGACGGCCACGTTCCACCCGACAAGGCCCCACAGAAGGAAGACGGCAACCTCGTTGACCATCGGCGCCGCGACCAGGAACGAGAAGGTCACGCCAAGGGGCACACCGGCCGAGACGAAGCCGATGAAAAGCGGCACCGCCGAGCACGAACAGAACGGCGTGAAGATGCCAAGTGTCGCCGCCAGGGCGTTGCCCAGCCCCTCGCGGCGGCCCGACAGAAGCGCGCGCGTCTTCTCGGCGCTGAAGAAGCTGCGCACCACGCCCATGGCGAAGACCACCAGGGCCAGCAGCATGAGGACCTTCGGCACATCGTAAAGGAAGAAGGCGATGGCCGCGCCGGCATGGCTCGTGCGCGCGACCGGCAGAAGCGAGGTGAGCCATTCGGAAAGCGGCGAAAGCTGTCGATAGACAAGCCACCACAGGACGACAAGGCCCAGGACGGCAACGTGCCACAGCCATTCCTGGCGTTCGCGCCGCGCGGGGATGTGAATGTCTGCGCTCATGCTGCGGTCCTTTCCTCGGCTTCCAGCGCGGCCAATGCCGCAA
>RFGD01000068.1 GCA_003696705.1 Alphaproteobacteria bacterium
CCCGGATTGGCGTATAACCGCGACGCTCCCGTCAGACACGGAATCGCGTCGCCTCTCGTATGCGGCTCGGGAGTGCATTGGCCGCATTTTGAAGCACGCCAGCAAAAGGAAACCAGCATGCCGCTTTACGAGCATGTCTTCATCGCGCGTCAGGACCTTTCCAACGCGCAGGCCGAGGGCCTGATCGAGCACTTCGGTGCCATCCTGGCCGAGAACGGCGGCAAGGTCGTCGGCTCGGAATACTGGGGCCTCAAGACGATGGCCTACAAGATCAACAAGAACCGCAAGGGCCATTATGCCTTCATGCGCACGGATGCACCCGCCAGCGCCGTCCAGGAGATGGAGCGCCTCATGCGGCTCCATGACGACGTCATGCGCGTTCTGACCGTCAAGGTCGACGCCCACGACGAGGGCCCCTCGGTGCAGATGCAAAAGCGCGAAGAGCGCGCCGAGCGCCGCCGCTGAGCGCGTCAGAAGGAAAGGATACCGACCAATGGCTACCAGACCGTTCTTCCGCCGGCGCAAGGTCTGCCCGTTCTCGGGCGAGAACGCGCCGAAGATCGACTACAAGGACGTTCGTCTGCTCCAGCGTTACATCTCGGAACGCGGCAAGATCGTCCCCAGCCGCATCACCGCGGTTTCGGCAAAGAAACAGCGCGAGCTTGCCCGCGCCATCAAGCGGGCCCGGTTCCTGGCCCTTCTTCCGTATGTCGTGAAGTAAGGGGGGCGACCAATGCAAGTCATTCTACTCGAACGCGTCGCCAAGCTTGGACAGATGGGCGACGTCGTGAACGTCAAGGACGGGTTCGCGCGCAACTTCCTGCTGCCCCAGGGCAAGGCCCTTCGCGCGACCGAGGAAAACGTCAAGCGCTTCGAGGCCGAAAAGGCACAGCTCGAAGCTCGCAACCTCGAAACCCGGAAAGAGGCCGAGGCGCTGGCCGCGAAACTCGACGGGCAGAAGTTCGTCATCATCCGGCAGGCGTCCGAATCGGGCTCGCTCTACGGCTCGGTTTCGCCGCGCGACATCGCCGAAGCGGCAACCGAGGCGGGCTTCACGATCGAGCGTCGCCAGGTGACGCTTCAGCGGCCCATCAAGGAACTCGGCCTGCATGAGGTGAGCGTCTCGCTCCACCCCGAGGTTGACGTGACGATCGTCATCAACGTCGCGCGCACCCCGGAGGAAGCCGAACTCCAGGCCGAAGGCAAATCGATCCAGGAGCTCGCCGCCGAAGCCGAGGCCGAAGCGGAATTCGAGATCGCCGAGCTCTTCGAGGATATCGGCGCGGCCCAGTCCGAAGAGGGCGAGGAAGAAGAAGCCCCCGCGGCTGCGCCCGAGGCCGG
>RFGD01000412.1 GCA_003696705.1 Alphaproteobacteria bacterium
ATCCTGACGAATTCGTCGTCCGAGAGATCGGCAAAGAGCATGTGCCGCGACAATGCAAGGTCCGGACAGTCGAGCTGAAGGTCCAGCCCGGCGCCGACGATGGTTTCGTATTCGGCCTTCATCGCATCGGCAAGCGCGGCCAGATAGGCTTCGCGCGTGGGATAGAAGGCGTTCTGAAGGAAAAGCGAGATGACACCCGGACTGGCGGCATTCATGAAACCGCGCGTCGCGCCGTGCATGGCCATGGCGGCCTTCAGGTTGGCAATGTCCCGCTCAAGCTCGCCCTGCCCCTTCGAGCGCACCTCGCCCACGCACATGGGCCGCGCATAGCTGGGCGTTCCGCCGTCGTCGGCCAGGCGCTTCAGAAAGCCCGGAAACATCTTCAGGTCCTTCGGCGCGTTCCGGGGACTGTCGCCGGCAAAGCCTGTGTAGCGATCCTTGACATAGGTCGCATAAGAGATCTTGGACGTCTCGCCGTCCGAAACGATGTCGATGCCCGCCTGCACCTGCTTTCGCACGGTCTCGGACACCGCCGCTGCCATGCAGGAATCGAACGCCGCCTGATCGTATGGCTCGGCGCGTTCCCGCGCGAAGATGAAGTCCACGACTTCCTGGCTGCGCGGCAGCGACCCGACATGGGTTGTGAGAATCCGGTTCATGTCATCCTTCCTTCCATTCGGTCCAGGTCGGGCCTGCCGGATCGTCGGTGTCGCGGACGCGATACATCGCCGCCTCGCCCGACATGGCCGGCGACAGCCGACGCGAAAGACCCGGCGGGACGGCACAGGTATCGCCCGGATTGAGAACGGTCGCGCCCTCGTCCCACTCGAGCCGCCAGTGCCCCCGGACCGGCATCAGGATCTCGTGCCGGTCGGTCGCGTAGGGTTCTGGCGGCAACGAGCCGCGCGAGATGAAGTCGACCTCGAACCCCGGGCGGTCCCTGAGAAGCGCGTCGGGACCGATGACCTTGGCCGGGCGGCGCGCCGACAGGGCGGCAAGGTCGAGATAGCGGGCGACATAGTCGCGCACGATCTCCTCGACCGGGACGACGGGGACAGCGGCGCAGGCCTCTTCGGAAAGCGGCTGCATCGGGGCGACCCCATCGGGCAGCCGCTCGCCCGCCCTCGTGTCGTATATGACGCCGTTCTCGCCCAGGACGAGCCCGTGTTCCCTTGCCTCTTCGATGACCTGGGGTGCCCATGTCACGCCGCCGCCCGCATCATCGCCGCCCAGGATGGCCATGATCATGCCGTAGTCGGTCCCGACATTCTCGAACCCGCGGAAGATGCCGGTCGGGATGTTGAAGATGTCCCCCTGCTCGGCAATGAATTCGCCGTCGGCACCCCAGCGCCCCCAGAAGAACCGCCAGCGCCCGCTGAGGACGAAGAAGACCTCGGCGGTCGTGTGGATGTGAAGCGAGTTCCGGCACCCCGGCGGCTGTCCGGCGGCGCCGATGTTGAAACCGGGTGTCTCGTGAATGTGCACGTGCTGGTGCGGGCTTTCGGTGACGCCGGCCCCGATGATCGTAAAGTTCTCCTTCCGGTCCGAACCCGGCGTGTGGGCGTCGATGAAGGCGGTGCGGCAGGGTTTCAGATCCCCATAGCGGACAATGCGGGCTTCCATGCTTTCAGGCGTCATGTCGGGTTCCTCGTTGCTCGGGACAGGGGATGGGACACGGCCGGTGTCCGCCGGGGCAGGCGAGGGTCAGGGCGGCAAGCGCAATCCGCCGCGCGCGGGGCCCGGTGGCAGGCACGGGTCCGTTCGGTCCGGCGGCTCATGTCGGCAGTCCCCGCATTCAGACCTCGCCCGTCTGCAGAAGGATCTGCTTCCAGATTGCCGTCTCGTCATACAGCGTCCATTCGCGGCGCAGCCTTGCGCCCCGGCCAGGACTGACCGCGCCCCATTCGGCGTGCGAGATGCCAAGGACGTGCACCCGCGCCCCGGTGGGACGGCCAAAGGCGCCCCAGCCGTCATGCCGGCCGTCGAGCGACCAGCGCACCGCCGACCGCGGCGGAAGGGTGGGGTCCTGACGGCCGATCCGGTGGTGCACCGTAAAGGTCGCGCTCGGGAATGCGGCCCGAAGGCCCATCCAGAAGCGATCGGCCGGCCCGTGGCCATGCCCGGTGTGCCCGCCGGGGTAATTGACCGTGGCGGCGCGGTCGTATTCGGCGCCGATCGCCGCCATGTCGGCGTTCATGATCCGGGCAAGAAGATCGACGTGCCGCAGCCCCCATTCGTCGTCGTTTCCATTGCCCCTGTACGGTCCCGGCCGGTCAATGTCCGGCGTCAGCGGCCGGACACAGGCCTCGGGGCCGCCTTCGCGGTCGATCAGATCCCGGGCGTAATCGACAACGTCCCAGCCCAGTTGGCGAACGATGGCTCCCTGATCCCGGATGAGCCATTCGTCATCGATGCGGTTGGCCCGCGCGTGGCAATCGGCCAGGATGCGATAGCAAAGCTTCGTCCCGGTCGCCCGGCCATAGACGCCGTCACCCAGATGCGTCGCGGTCGACACGATCCGGTGCGACGACAGCATGCCCGCCTCGGGCGTGCCGCACCAGATCACGTCCTCGCCAAGAAGCTTGCGGTCGGGGAACTCTGCCAGGGTCGCCATTGTCGCCGCGATCACCCCGTCGTTGCCGACGACGACCGACCCGGGCGAGCGCACGATGATGTCGGGCGCGTAATAGTCGTGCAGGGTATGGATGCCGCGGCCTTCCCAGATCTCCTCGGTAATCCCGAGGATGTAATCGGGGAAGTCGCGGAACTTCGGGTCGAAACCTTTCATCGGGGCCATCCTTCGGGAATGCGCGCGGAAGAGCGGAGAATGAGCGGGGAATCGATCGCCTCCTCCCGCGGGACGGTATCGGGGTCGTCGATCTGCGCCAGAAGAAGATCCACGGTCCGCTCGACCATGAGGTTCGCGCGCTGACGTACCGTCGTAAGGTCGTATGCACGCCAGGCGGCCGGTGGAACGTCGTCATAGCCCACGACCGAGACGTCCTCGGGGACGCGCAGGCCAAGCTCGTGGCGGATCACATCCATGACAGCGAAGGCCATATGGTCGTTGCAGACGAAGACGGCATCCGGCCGCTCTGGGCCCGAGAACATGCGCCGCGCCGCGGTCCGTGCGTCTTCCATGACGAAGTTCCCGACCTCGCGCGCGGCCAGGGTCCGCCCGGCCGCGGCCAGCCCCGCGCGGAAGCCGGCTTCCCGGTCGCGCTGCGTCGACGCGCCCTCCCAGCCGGCGATGTAGCCGATGCGCGCGTGCCCGCCCGCGGCCAGGAACTCGGCCACCTTCCAGCCGCCGCCGAAATTGTCCGAGGTGACGGCCGAAAAGGCGTGGCCTTCCTGGGTTCGGTTGAACAGGACGATCGGAACCCCGGCCGTCGCGCACCGCTGCGCGAGATCCGATGACAGCGCGACCGATGCGGCAATGATGCCGTCAACCTGATAGTCAAGGATCTCGTCGACGACGTGGTCGATGTTGCCCGCCGTCTGCGAAGCCATGAAGACAAGGACGTGATAGCCCTTCGCCTGAAGCGCATTCGAAAATTTCTCGAGCGCTTCGGGGTAGAAGTAGTTTTCCAGATAGGCCACGACGAGGCCGATGATCCGGCTCCGGCCCGAAACCATGGCCCGCGCCAGGACGTTCGGTCGGTAGCCGAGTTCGCGCGCCGCCTTCCGGACCTTCTCGACGGTTTCGGGCGAGGCCGAGGCGCCCGGGGTGAATACCCGGCTGACGGCCGATTGGCTGACGCCCGCGCGACGCGCGACATCGGCGGATGTGACGCGGCTCGAATTCATTGCGCGGTCCACCCGCCGTCCACCAGAAGGGCGGTTCCGGTCACCAGGGCGGCCGCGTCCGAGGCAAGGAAGACGGCCGCACCCATGATGTCCTCGACCGTGCCGACGCGGGGAAGCGCGATGTTTCGCTCGATCCATGCGCGCCGCTCGGGGTCCTCGAAGGTCGGACGGGTAAGCTCGGTCAGGATGAAGGTCGGCGCGATCGTGTTGACGCGAATGCCATGGGGGCCCCATTCGATGGCCATGGCTTTCGTGAAGCCCTCGACCGCGTGCTTCGTGGCCGCATAGACGGCGCGGTCGGGCCCGCCCACATGCCCCATCTGGGACGAGATCGTGATGATCGAGCCTGGCCGGCCCGCCGCGACAAGCCCCCGAGCCACGGCCTGTGCGAGGAAGTAGGCCGCCTTGAGGTTCACCGCGACGACGGCATCGAAGTCGTCTTCCTCGGTCTCGAGCGCCGGACCGTGGCGGGCAAGGCCCGCGGCGTTCAGAAGAATGTCGAAGGGTCCCGCGCGCTCGACGGCGGCACGCGTCCCGGCGACGTCCGAGACGTCGAGGACCATGACCTCGGCGGCCGCGCCCTCGGCGTTCAGTTCGCGCGCCAAGGCCTCGAGGTGCTCGACGCGCCGGGCGGCCAGCATCACGCTGGCCCCCGCCTCGGCCAGGGCGACGGCGCAGGCCCGCCCGATCCCCGACGACGCCCCGGCGACCAGCGCGCGCCTTCCGTCAAGGCGAAATGACGGTGTCTGCGGAAGTGTCATGCCTGTCCTCCCTTCAATGCGATGCGGCCGAGGTTCCTCGCCTTGTTGAACTCGCGCAGGCGCCGGAAGACGTCGACCCCCAGCTGGGCGTAAGCGTCGAGGATGTCCACGAGCACCCAGTTCTCGCGGATGAGGCCGTCTTCGATGCGCCAGAAGTCGAGACTGCGCATTTCGATGCGCTTGCCCGACGGGGCAATCCCCATCCAGCCGTCTCCCGTGACGGTCTGGATCATGTTCGGCCAGCCGGTGACCGCGACGTAGTCGCCATCGCCGAAGAAGTGATAGGTGATGTCATCGACATACCGGCCGCGGTCCGGCATGGCCGAGAGAAACGGAATCTGGTGCCAGTTGCGGAAGCCCTCGATCCCGCGGCCGGTGCCGATGCCGGCCGGGCCGTACCACATCATGCGCGGGTGCCAGAAGCGCTCCATCTCCATCACCTCGGGGCCGCCCATGGCGGGATGACGCTTCATGTGCTCGAGCATCTCGACCACATGGGCCACGCCCTTCGTCGCGCGACCCTCGTCCCAGGGGCCGGGCACCAGTCCATCCTCGGTCGCCGGACCGGGCACGTGCCACTCCCGCCCAAGGCTGGGCGCCATCGGCCAGGCGCGCGCCTGCATCATCACCTCGGGGATGTCCCAAAGCGCCTGGATCTCGACGACGCGCCCGTCGCGAAAGCGGTAGAACTCGTGAAAACGCATGTGCACGACGTGGCCGGTCGGGGGGATCTCGAGCCAGGGGCCGGTCATGACGCCCGTGTAGTAGCCGCCGCATCCGACCCAGTCCGCGCCCTCGCCATCGGGGCCCGCCATGACGATGTAGTCGCGCCGTTCGATGTCGGGGATCGCGTCGGCAAGCGGGGCGAAGGCGTTCTGCCAAAGCTCCTGCGGACCCGTCATCTCGCCAAGCGGATGGGCAAGACGGCATGTGGCGTCGGTCGCCAGCACATGTTCGAGGGCGGAACGCACACCGGCCTCGGAAAAATCGTACATGGCCGCGCGGAGCGGTTTCAGAACGGCCTTGTTCGCCGTGTGCCGATCCACGTTTCCCTCCTGCCTTCGCGGGCGCCCGTTCAGACCGCGGCCTGACCGTAGGGCACGTTCTTGCCGCCGTAGCGCCGGACGCGGATGTTGCATTGCTCGGCGTGGCCGACAAATCCCTCGAGCAGGCAGAGCCGGGAACCGTATTCACCGATCATCGCCGCGGCCTCGTCCGTGGTGATCTTCTGATAGCTGTGCGTTTTCAGGAACTTGCCGACCCAAAGCCCGCCCGTGTAGCGCCCGGCCTTGCGCGTGGGCAACGTGTGGTTCGTGCCGATCACCTTGTCGCCGTTCGCGACATTCGTGCGGGGCCCGAGGAACAGCGCCCCATAGGCCGTCATGTTGTCGAGGAACCAGTCGTCGCGGTCGGTCATGACCTGCACATGCTCGTAGGCCATGTCATTGGCCAC
>RFGD01000413.1 GCA_003696705.1 Alphaproteobacteria bacterium
ACGAGTGCCGTGAGATGCTCGATCGCGGCGCGGAAGTTTCCTTCGGCAAGGGCCGTGCGTCCGCGCTCGAGAAGAAGATCGAGCGCGGGCGAGCCCGACCGTGACCAGCGGTTCCAGATCTCCTCCTCGACCGTCTTCCAGTCTTCGAGGTCGGGCTGGCGCAGGCGCTCGAACAGCATGTCGAGTTCGGCCTCGGTGCCCGGGCGGCCGGCGGCCGTCGACGGATCCGGGCCCCCGGCACGCTCGGCGGCGGCCGGAACGGCCACGCCCAGCGCAAGCACAAGGCCAAGTGCCGCAACGGCAGTGTTGAGTCGGTCCCGGCTTCTTCGCATAACAATCCAGAGTCTAGTGCAATCGCGGGGAATTTCGACCCCTGCCCCGATCAATTGTCCCAAAGGAGTGTGACATGAGTTCCATCATCGACGCGGCCGTGAAGGCGTTGCAGGAAAAGCTGGGCGACGGGTTCGACGGCGCCGTGAAATTCGTGATCGGTGACGAAGGCGCCGTCGTCGTCGGTCCCGACGGCGTGCGGGCCGCCGCCGCGGACGAGGATGCCGATTGCACGCTTTCGGCCGATGCCGAGACGTTCCAGGCCATCCTGTCGGGTGATCTGGACCCCACGTCCGCCTTCATGTCGGGCAAGCTTGCGGTGGACGGCGACATGGGCGCGGCGATGCGCCTTGCCTCGGCCCTTGCCTGAGTGATGGAGCCGGCGCCGTTCCACGGCCGCGTCGCCGGCGGCCGGTTGCCCGTGCGGGCCTTCTGGCTTCGGGCCGACGACGGGGTGCGCATTCGCGTGGCGCTCTGGCAACCCGCGGGGGCGACGGCCACCGGCACGGTCCTTCTGTTCCCGGGCCGCACGGAATACGTCGAGAAATACGCCCCCGTCGCCGACCGCCTGGCCGGCGCGGGCCTTGCGACGCTGGCCATCGACTGGCGGGGACAGGGGCTTGCGGACCGGCTGTTGCCGGACCCCGACAAGGGGCATGTCCGCGACTTCGGCGATTACCAGCGGGACGTGCGGGCGGCGGTGGCGGCGGCGCGGGCCCTTGGCCTGGCCGAACCCTTCCACCTCCTGGCCCACTCCATGGGCGGCTGCATCGGGCTTCGCGCCCTTCATGAAGGGCTGGGCGTGCGTACGGCCGTCTTCTCGGCGCCCATGTGGGGCATTCGCTTTCCGCCCCGCGTCGCCCCCTTTGCCGGGACCATCGCACGGCTTGGCCGCCTTCTGGGCCGCGGCGAGGCCTACGCCCCTGGCACGGGGGCCGCGTCCTATGTCCTGGCCGAGGCAACGGCCGAAGACAACGACCTCACCTCGGACGCTGAGGTCTTTGCCCGCCTCGTCGAGCAGCTGCGACAGGTGCGGGGGCTGCGGCTGGGCGGGCCGACCTATCGCTGGCTGGATGCCGCGATCGGCGAGATGCGACGGCTGATGGCCATGCCGGCGCCCGACATTCCGGCGCTCGCCGCGGTCGGCAGCGCCGAGGCGATCGTCTCGGCCGACGCGATCCGGGCGCGCATGGCCTCCTGGCCCCTGGGGCGGCTTCGCGAGTTGCCGGGAGCGCGGCACGAGCTTCTTATGGAGCGCGCGCCCATCCGCGACGCCTTCCTTGCCGATGCGCTCGACCTCATGGGCGCCCCGCCCGAGGCCATCGCCCGCGCCGCGCCGGCCGCGGGCTAACCGGGAACGACGACGCCGTTCTCGAGCCGCAGAACCCTGTCCATGCGCGCGGCAAGATCGAGGTTGTGCGTGGCGATGAGCGCCGCGAGCCCGGTTTCCCGCACCAGTTCCATCAACACGTCGAAGACGTGCGCGGCCGTGGCAGGGTCAAGGTTGCCCGTCGGCTCGTCCGCCAGAAGGACCCTTGGTCCGTTGGCCAGCGCGCGGCAGAAGGCGACGCGCTGCTGCTCGCCGCCCGACAATGCAGAGGGGCGATGGTCCAGGCGCGCGCCGAGCCCGACGCGCCCCAGAAGGTCGGCCGCGCGCCAGAGCGCCTCGGCCCGGGGCGCGCCGTCGGCCCGCATGGGCAAGGCGACGTTCTCGAGCGCCGTGAACTCGGGCAGGAGGTGATGGAACTGATAGACGAAGCCGATCTCCTGTCGGCGCGCGCGCGTGCGAAGCCTGTCCGGCGCGCGCGCCATCGATCGGCCGTGAAGGCGCACCTCGCCGCGGTCGGCGGTATCCAGAAGCCCGGCAACGTGCAGAAGCGTCGACTTCCCGGCCCCCGAGGGCGCCACCAGGGCGACCACCTCTCCGGCCGTCAGCGAAAGGCTTGCCCCCCGAAGGACACGCACCTCGGTCGGGCGTCCGCGGTTGTAGCTCTTCTCCACCGCCTCGAGCGACAGGACCACGTCATTCATAGCGAAGGGCCTCGACCGGATCGAGCCGCGCGGCGCGGCGCGCCGGGAACAGCGTGACACCAAAGGAAAGGCCGAGCGACAGGGCCACCGCCGCGCCGACATCGGCCCACTCCAGCCGCGCGGGAAGCCGCGACAGAAGGCGCACCGAAGGGTCCCAGACGCCGCCGCCCGCAATCCAGTTCACGGCGTTGAAGATGGGGTCGATGTAGATGGCGAAAAGCGCGCCCAGGCCGACGCCGATCACCGTGCCGACCAGGCCGATCGACGCGCCGCAGATGAAGAAGACCCGCAGCACCGCGCCCTCGGTCAAGCCCATCGTGCGAAGGATGCCGATGTCGCGGCTCTTGTTCTTGACCAGCATGATGAGCCCCGAGACGATGTTCATCGAGGCGATCAGGACGAGGATCGACAGGATGATGAACATGACGTTGTCTTCCATGTCGAGCGCCTGAAGGAAGGCTCCGGAACTGTCCTTCCACGTCCACACGATGGCCCCGGCACCGGCCGCGGCGCGCAGGGCGGGCACCATGGCCTCGACCCGTTCGGGGTCGGCGACCATGACCTCGATCTCGTCGGCAACGCCTTCGCGATTGAAGTATTCCTGCGCCTTGTCGAAAGGCATGTAGACCCGCGTGCGGTCGATGTCCCAGCGCCCCACCTCGAAGATGTAGACGACCTCGAAGGCGGCAACGCGCGGCGAGGTGCCGAAGGCCGTCCGCACCCCCTCGGGCGAAATGAGCCTTACCCGGTCGCCGACGCCCACACCCAGCTGGCGCGCGACCCCGGCCCCCATGGCAATGCCTTCGCCAAAGCGGGCAAGGTCCCCTTCAGCCCTTTCGGGGTGCACGACAAGCGGCACGTCCCGAAGGTCGTCCGGCCGGATTCCGATGACCTGAACGCCGGCGTTCCGGCCCTGGCCGGCGGCCATGACCTGTCCGGTGACGACAGGGGCGGCG
>RFGD01000414.1 GCA_003696705.1 Alphaproteobacteria bacterium
AGAAAAGCCCGAGGACGGCGGCCAGGCAGCCGCCGCCGAATAGGCGCCGCTCGGGGCGTCAGCCCCGGGCGAGGACGCGCGCCAGGCGGGCAAACCCTTCGATATCTACCTGTTCGGCCCGCATTGTCGGGTCGAGACCCGCCTCGCGGATCCGTGCCTCGATATCCGGGGCAAGGCCGCGGAGACTGGCGCGCAGCATCTTCCGGCGCTGGTTGAAGGCACGGGCGACCACGGCCTCGAGCACCTTCGGGTCGGCCTCGAAGCGGGGCGCGGGCAGGGCCCTGAGATGCACGACCGCCGAACTGACCTTCGGCGGCGGCGTGAAGGCCGAAGGCGGCAGCGTCATCACGATACGGGCCTCGGTCCGCCACTGCGCAAGGATCGCAAGGCGCCCATAGGTCTTCGACCCCGGCCTGGCCACGATACGTTCGGCCACTTCCTTCTGGAACATCAGGGTCAGGCTTTCCCAGAAGGGCGGCCATTCGGGCGGCGTCAGCCAACGGACCAGAAGCTCGGTGCCCACGTTGTAGGGCAGGTTCGAGACGATCTTGACCGGCGGCGTCAGGTATTCGCGGACGTCGATCTCGAGCGCATCGCCCTTGAGGATCGTCAGCCGGCCGGGGTAGGCGGCGGCAATCTCCTCCAGGGCGGGGATGCACCGCGGGTCCTTCTCGACGACGACCACGTGGCGCGCGCCCTCGGCCAGAAGCCCGCGCGTGAGGCCGCCGGGCCCGGGGCCGATCTCGAGCACGTCGGCATTGGCAAGATCGCCCGCGGCCCGGGCGATCCGAGCGGTAAGGTTGAGGTCGAGGAGAAAGTTCTGGCCAAGCGCCTTCCGGGCCGACAGCCCGTGGCGGGCGATGACCTCGCGCAGGGGGGGCAGGTCGTCAATTCCGGCCATGGCGAGCCCTTGCCATTTGCCAGGCCATCTTCAGCGCGGCGATGGTGCTGGACGGATCGGCCGTTCCGGTGCCGGCGATGTCGAAGGCCGTGCCATGATCGGGCGACGTCCGGACAAAGGGAAGGCCGAGCGTCACGTTCACCCCGCCCGAAAAATCGATCGTCTTGATGGGGATCAGCGCCTGGTCGTGATACATGGCCACCGCCGCGTCGTACCCGGCGCGGGCACGCGCATGGAACATCGTGTCGGCCGCCAGGGGGCCCAGAAGGCGCAGCCCGTCGGCGCGCAGCGCGTCGAGCACGGGGGCGATCAGCTCGATCTCCTCGCGCCCCATGGCACCGCCTTCGCCGGCGTGGGGGTTGAGGCCGGCGACGGCGATGGTCGGCTCGGCAATGCCGAAATCGCGCCTCAGCGCGTCATCGGTGACGCGGAGGGTCCCTTCGAGCAGCGCCGCGTCGAGGGTCTGGGGAACCTCGGCCAGGGGAATGTGAATGGTCGCCGGCACGACGCGAAGTTCGGGGCAGGCCAGCATCATCACGACCCGGGATACGCCGGCGAGATGGGCCAGAAACTCGGTATGGCCCGGGAAGGGAAAGCCGGCGCCGTCCTTCAGCGCCTTCTTCGCGATCGGCAAGGTCGTGATGGCAGAGGCCGCGCCGTCCATGACCAGCGAGACGGCGCGCTCGATGGCCGCGATCACGCCCCTGGCGTTCCGGGGGTCCGGGCGGCCCGGGATGCGCTCGCCGTCGAAGGGCACGGGAAGAACCGGCACGCCGCGGGCCATCGCGGCCGCCGTGTCTTCCGGGGCGTCGATCTCGACCACGGCCGTATCGCCAAAGGCCGCGGCGCAATGGCGCGGGTCGGCAAGAACGAAGAAGGGGATGCGCCCGCCCGTGGCGGCCCGAAGCGCCGGGGCAAGCTCGAGCCCGATGCCCGCCGGCTCTCCTCCAGTGACGGCGACCGGGTTCATTTGCGAACGATGATGGCGTCTGCCTCCAGCTCGGCAAGGTAGCCGTCGGCATAGGCGGCAAGCCGGCGGTTGAACAGCGCCTCGCGGACGGCCTGCCGGTCCCCATCGGCGATCTTCGGCGTCCGTCCGCAGAGCATCACGAAACGCGCCGGCCTGCCGGCGGCGGCCGGCACGAGCGTCGCCTCGCCGGGATCGAGCGCTGCAAGCGGCGTCACCAGATCGCCGGGCACGGCCCCCGAAAGGACCGAACGGCGCACGAAGGCCTCGGGACGCCCCTTGAAGACGCCGTAAAGGTCGTCGCAGGTGTCAACCTGATTGCGGAGGGCCGCGAAGGCTTCGGCGGCCGGCGTTTTCCCCGAAAGCGGGACGACGGCGAATTCGATCGCCTGGGCGGGCGGCGGCACGGCGGGCCCTTCGTCCAGCCCGCGCATGAGGAAAAGCCCGATGGCGTTGCCAAGCGGGATCGGGTCGGTCACGTCGCCGTTGTCCATCGTCAGAAGCGTGGGCACCAGCGCCGGCGGCAGGTTCGCCAGGGGCAGCCAGTCGAGCTTGCCGCCGGAAATGGCCGTCGAGGCGGCCGAATAGCGCCGCGCGGCCTCGGCGAAGGCGGCAGGGCTTGTGATGGCGGCGCGAAGATCCTTGGCGAAGGCCTCGATCTCGGCTTCGCGGCCGGGCTGAAGGGGAAGGATGATCTCGGACAGGAGAACCCGGACGCCGCGCCCCCGGCCGGCCATGGAAAGGGCGCGGTCCACCTCGTCGTCGGTGACGCGGGCGCGCGGAGCGAAACGGGCGCGCACGACCTCTCGCCACAAGAGCCCGGCGCGCACGAAGTGGCGGAAGGTTTCGGGATAGACCCCGACCTTCTCGAGCTCGGCGAGGAACTCGTCGAGCGAGAGATTGGCGCGACCGGCAAACTCTTCCATTCCGGCTTTCAGGGTCTCGTCGTCGATCTCTATCCCCAGATCGCGCGCGGCCTGAATGCGCAGGGCGTCCTGAACAAGGCCCTTCTCGGCCTCCTTGGCGACATCGCCGGGGGTGCCGAGCGCATCGACGAAACGTTCCCGCTGCTCGAGGTCGAACCAGGTGATGGTCTGATCGTTGACGATGATCGCCGGCGCGAAGGGGCTGTGCTGTGCCGGTGCCGCAGTCGCGACGCCAAGGGCGGCCAGCCCCGCCATTGCCAGGCATCGAAGACCCCGCATCCAGGTCTGCAGTCGCGCCGTCATCTTTCCCCCGTTCATCCCGTGCACCGCTGTACCGCCGCACCGCGCCGGCTGCCGCCGAAGCCGACGAGCTCGAGCGCCATGCCGAAGCTCGTCGACGGGCTCACACTAGTCGAGGATGTGAACCGGCGCGAGAGCGAAAAGTCGACGCGGATGCACTCGGTCATGAAAACAAGGCCGACGCCGGCAATCGAGGCCCGCTCGGCCGTGAAGTCATAGCGCCAGTTCGTCGTCGCGGTCCAGTTGGGCCGAAAGCGCCAGGCGGCGTCCATGGTCCATTCGGACGTGTCGGTGGCGCGGTTCTCGGCCGCGTCGGCGCCCAGCCAGAGAAAGCTCGTCGCAAGATCGAGCGACGACGTGTGCCACGCGACGCGCAACTCGTTCTCGCTGAGGCTGAAGCCGTCGCTGACAAGCGCCCGGTTGGCCACGTGAAGCGACTTGCCGACCGAAAGCCGCGTCACCGCCAGCCAGTCCGAGCGCGTCCCCGAAAGGCCCGAGGCAAGGCTGAACTGACTGCTTGCGTCCTTCCTGAGGACCCGCCCGACGAGAACGCCGGTCTCCCAGCCGTCGGGATGGGTGCGCGTCCAGTCCAGCCCCATGTTGAGCCGCGTCCCCGTCTCTCGGGCGTCGGCGCCGGGAAAACGCGACAGGCCGAACAGGTTGCCCCCGTCGAACTCGACAATGGTGCTGTCCTCGTTCGGGGCGGCGGTCAGGCTTGACGGTGCCGCCACAAGCTGAAGCCTCGGCACGAGCACGCTCACGGCACCGTCCGCATCGACGCGCCGCAGCGGCCAGGAAAGCTTGACGGCAGCCTGCGGCAACACCCGAGAGATGGTGCCCGGATAGGTCGAATCCTGCGCGACCACGAAGTGGTCGGCGTCCACACGGCCAAGGGCCTCGGCGACGAGGCCGGGCCCGAAGGTCCAGTCGCGCCGCCACTGGGCGCCGAGGCTGATGCGGGTCGCATCGCGCGCCGGGCCGATCGTCTCGTCGGCGCGGCTTCGCCGGTAGGAAAGGGCGGTCAGGTCGATCCCGACCTCGCCCCCGATGCCGTCCGGATGAAAGCGCCATTCCTGCGTGAGATCGGCCATGAGGCCCGGGATCTCGGCGTTGATGTCGCTCGAACGGAAGGAGTGGAAGCCGCGAAAGGCCAGCTCGGTGAAGCTGTTCCGGCCCGTCCGGTCGACGCTGATGCTGCTTTCGAGGCGGTCCTTGCTCGAGACCCCATAGTCCAGAAGATAGGCGCTGTCGGTCGCCGTCTCGAGGTTGAAGCGCAGCGTATAGCCGGCGGGCAGGCTGAAGGCGCCTTCGGCAAAGGTGTAGCCTCGGTAGGGCGCGGCGGTCAGATCGTCAGTGGTGAGCGCCCCCTCGATGTCGAAGCCGCCGCGGGCGAACCGCTGGCGATAGCGAAGCCCCAGGGTCTTCGAGCCCTTCGTGGTGACGAAAGGCGTGAAGGTCAGGTCGGCGCGCTCGCCCAGCACCACGAAATAGGGGACCTTGATGCCGGCGCCGATGCGGCTCGAGTTCAGGAACTCGGGCCGGAGGAACCCGGTGGCGCGCTTGAGCGTCGGGTCGGGAAAGCGCAGCCACGGCGAGTAGAAGACCGGCACGCCCATGAGGCGAAGCTGGGCGTCGTTCAGATAGAGTTGCCGCGCCTCCTGGTCGTGGAGGATGCGGCGGGCCCGGATCTCCCACACCGGCACTTCCGAGGCCGAGCAGACCCGGCAGGACGAGGCGACGGCCCGTTCAAGGGCCGTGTAGCGGCCGCCGCGTCGCTCGATGCGCGCCGCCGCGATCTGAAGCTGGTCCTCGAGAACGAGGCGTGCGCCGGTCAGGACCCCGCGCGTCAGATCCTCGGACAGTTCCGCCTGGTCGGCAAGAAAACGGGTCCCGGCCTCGTCGGTCAGCTCGATCGGGCCGTCGATCTTCAGCATGCCCGTCCGACCGTCATAGACAAGCCGGCGCGCCCGGAGCCGCGTCCCGTCGCTGACGATCTCGACCCCGCCTTCGGCCACAAGCGTCCGCGTGGCGCTTTCGACGCGCAACGTGTCGGCCACGAGCATCGACAGCGGGCTTGCCGTGGCCGTCCCGGCGGCCGCGATCCACAGAAGCGCCGCGACGATGCGGCCGGCGCGGGCGAGGGTGCGGCGCATCGGCTCAGCCCTCCTCGGTATGGAAGAGAAGCGAAAGCGACAGGAGCACCCCTGCGAGCGGCGGCGCCCATGCGGCGACGATTATCGGAAGATTACCCTTTTCGCCAAGCACTTCGGCAAAATTGCGCAGAAAGTAGATGAAGAACCCGCCAAGAAGCGCCATGAGGACCATGAGCCCGGTGTTGCCAAAGCGCGTGTGCCGCATCGAGAAGCCGGCGCCGATCAGGACCATGGCCGCCAGAAGAAGCGGCATGGCAAGCTGGCTTTGCAGATAGACCCGGTGGGCGCGGGCCGAAAGGCCGGCCGCCTCCAGATCCCGGATGAAGCCCGGAAGGTCCCAAATGGCGACGGCCGAAGGCTTGTTGAAGCTTTCGCGGATCCGGTCGGGTGTCAGCCATGACGGCAGTTCCATGACGGCGCGCCGCTCGGCGGGCTGGCCGGCGGCCGCGGCGCGGTCGAGCCGCCAGAGGCGCGCGTTCTCGAGGTGCCAGCGATATTCGCCGAGGACGGCACGTTCCGCCTCGATCCGCGCGGTCGGGCGACCCCTGGTGTCGAAGTCGAACATCACGACATCGGCAAGATCGGTCGCCGCGGGGTCGGCGCGCTCGGCCCGAATGACCCGTTGCCCGCCTTCGCCCCCTTCGCGCAGCCACAGCCCTTCGCGCGTCACGGAAAGGGCGCTGCGCGCCTCCTTGGTGATGGCGGCGCGGCTGAGCTCATACTGCTTGGCCATCGCCGCCACCATCGGATTGAGGAACGTCACGGCAACGATCGCGGCGATGACCGCGACAAGAAGCGGCGAAAGGAGGCTCACGAGGGCCGATCGGCCCGCCGCGCGCGTCACGACAAGCTCGTTCGTGCGCGCAAGGGTAAGAAAGAGGCTCAGCGTGCCCAGGATCGTCACAAGCGGCAGCATGCCGTAGAAGGTGCCCGGCGTACGAAGGAAGGTCAGCCAGAGCGCGGTCCCGACGCCCGCCTCGGTGCCCGAGACGCGGCGGATCTCCTCGACAAGGCCGACCGAGTAGACCATCGAGTAGAGGATGAGCCCGACCACGAGAAGATGGGCGACGAACTTTCGTCCGAAGTAGAGATGCAGCCTCATGCCGCCATCCTCCGCGGTGCGGGCAGGCGTCGATCGGCCCAGAGGGCAAGGACGGCCACGATGACCGCCGCGACGGTCGGCGGCATGTAGACGAGTGGCCAGCCCCCGGCGGACGACGCGGCCAGATCGGCCATGGCGCTTTCGAAGACCTGAAGCCCGATGACGATACCGACGGCCAGAAAGATCTGGCGGGTGCTGCCGAAGCGGCTGAACGGCGCGCCCAGAAGGGCAAGCACCCCAACGAGCGGCATGAAGACCGCCAGAAGGGGACGGGCAATGCGCTGATGCGCCTCGAAGAGAAGCTGCGCCCGCGGGGCGCCCGTCAGTTCGGCCGTCGCCTCGTCGGCGGCCATCAGGCGAAGGGTGCCAAGCTGGCGCGGATCGGTGCGGCGGGCAGCGCGCGTCTCGACAAGGGTGCCGAGGTCAAGCGACAGATCCGCAAAGGAAAGCGCCGTCATCCGGTCGTCATCGCGGGCCAGGGTCTGTGCGAGGCCATCGAACATGACAAGACGCGGGCCTTCGGGGGTGTCGACGAGAAGCGCGCGCGACGCCGTATAGGTCACGTCGATCCCGGGATCCCGCCGATCATGCAGGAAGAGGCCGCGGATCTCGCCCGCGTCAGAGACCTCGGAGACGAAGATCGTGACGTTTTTCCCGACATGCTGGAATTCGCCGGGCCTGATGAAACGCGCGGTCACGTCGGCCGCGATCTCGTCGCTGCGGCGGGCAAGTTCGGCACGGCTCGCCGGCACGAGAGCATTGGCAAGAAGCGCGACCAGCACGCCGACGACGAGCCCGAAGGCCAGCGCCCCGCGGGCCATGCGCGGGGTCGAGACGCCGGCGCCGCGAAGAACCACGATCTCGCTTTCCCCGATCAGCCTGTTGGTGACATAGGTGCCGGCCACGAAGGCCGAGATGGGAAGGACCAGAAGGACGACGTTCGGAAGCGTCAGGACCGTGAATTCCAGGAACACCGTCGCCGTCTGGCCGTCCGCAATGAGCTGATCGAAGAGGTTCACGGCACGGTTGACCCAGTAGACCGCGACCAGGATCAGCGAGAAGAATCCGAACAGGACCAGGAACTGCGACAGCAGATACCGGTCGAATCGCTTCACGTTCGCCCCCTTGTGAATTCGCCTGCGCGGCGCGAACCCTAGACGAAACGGACCGGTTGCGAAAGACGGGCCTGCGGCTCTGGCCTCTGGCGCGGCCAGGGGCTAAGCATTGTCGCAGACAACGGATCCCAGAAACCGAAAGGACGTCCGATGACAATTCCCGCCGATTTCAGCTTCACCGAGGTTGATGTCGATCGCCTTGCGACGGCCGAAGGCTCGATCGCGCTTCTCGTGCCCGAGGACGGGCGCATGTCGGTTCCGGCCCGCCGGTTGAACCGGCTGATGAAGGGGGCGCTTGCGCGGTTCCTCGAAGGCGACGGATTTTCGAAGCTGAAGCCGGGCGAGGCCGCGACGCTGGCCTGGCCGACGGGACTTCTGGCGCGTGCGGTCATCGTCGCGCGCGTGCCGGCGCGCCCCTCGGTCAGCGATGCGCGCGAGGCGGGCGCGGCCATCGCGAAGGCGGCCGGCCAGGGACCCATGACGCTTCTGGTGCCGTCGGCGCGGCTTCGGCCGGCCGAGGCGGCCTATGGCCTTGGCCTTCGCGCCTATGCCTTTGACAGCCACAAGACGAGCGACGGCAAGGTGCCCGGCCCCGTCGAGGTCCAGACGCCGGACCCGGCCACGGCGGAAGAGGTCTTCGCACGATACCAGGCGGTCATGCAGGGCGTCTTCCTTACCCGCAACCTGGTGAACGAGCCCGCCAACGTCCTGACGACGACCGAGTTTGCAAACCGGCTCGAGGCGCTTTCGTCGCTGGGCCTCGGGGTCGAGGTGCTGGACGAACCCGAGCTCGAGGAACTGGGCATGCGCGCGCTTCTGGCCGTGGGGCAGGGGTCGGAAAGCCCGTCGAAGGTCGTGGTCATGCAATGGCGCGGCGGGGCCGAGGACGAGCCGCCCGTGGCGATCGTCGGCAAGGGCGTTGTCTTCGACACCGGCGGCATCTCGATCAAGCCCGCCCAGGGCATGGAAGAGATGACCATGGACATGGGCGGCGCCGGCGTCGTCGCGGGCCTCATGAAGGCGGTGGCGCTGCGCAAGGCGCCGGTGAACGTCGTCGGCGTCGTCGGGCTTGTCGAAAACATGCCCGACGGGCGGGCGCAGCGGCCGGGTGACATCGTGCGCACCATGAAGGGCGACACGGTCGAGGTCATCAACACCGATGCCGAGGGGCGGCTCGTGCTGTGCGACATCCTGTGGTACGCGCAAGAGCGTTTCGCCCCGCGCGCCGTCGTCGATCTTGCCACCCTGACCGGGGCCATCATCATTGCGCTCGGGCACGAGAATGCCGGCGTCTTCGCCAACGACGACAAGCTGGCCGAGCGGCTTCTGACGGCCGCCGCGGACGAGGGCGAGGGCGCCTGGCGCATGCCCGTGGGCGCACCCTATGACGAGCAGCTGAAGTCCGACTACGCCGACGTCAAGAACGTGGGCGGCCGGCCGGCGGGCTCGATCACGGCGGCCGAGTTCCTGCGCCGTTTCATCAAGGAAGGCACGCCCTGGGCGCATATCGACATCGCCGGCGTCGCGCGCATCAAGAAGGACCGCGGCGTCTTCCCGAAGGGCGCGACCGGCTGGGGGGTGCGTACGCTCGACCGGCTTCTGGACCTTCTGGCCGAAGGCTGAGCCTGCCGCCGTGGGGGACGTCTTCTTCTATCACCTCACGCGATCCACGCTCGAGCAGACATTGCCCATGCTGCTCGAGCGCGCGTTGGGCCGCGCATGGCGTGTCTGCGTCCGGGGGGCGGATGCCGCCCGGCTGGAATGGCTCGACCGCCGGCTCTGGGAAGTTCCGGAAGAGGGCTTTCTGCCCCACGGCCTGGCCGGCGGGCCGCATGATGCGGATCAGCCTGTCCTTCTGACGACGGGGCAGGAGGTGGCGAACGGCGCGGCCTGCCTCGTGGTCATCGACGGGGCGCCGCTCGACCCGGCCGAGGTCGCGGATTTCGATCGCGTCTGCGTCGTCTTCGACGGCAACGACCCCCGTGCCGTCGAGGATGCGCGCGGACTTTGGCGGCGCGTGACCGGCGCCGGGCATGGCGCCCAATACTGGTCGGAAGAGACGGGGCGCTGGCAGAAGAAGGCCGAGGCGGCACCGCGCGGCGGCGGTCCTAGCGGCTGAGAACGAGCGTGTCGCCCCGGATCTCGACCCGACTGAAGCGGCGCAGGTAGGCCATGCCCAGAAGCGCGCCCTTCATGTCGCCGTCGGCCACCCAGACCGTGACGTCGCGATCGACGAAGGGGCCGATGCGCATTTCGGAAATCCTGACCGGGGCGGTCCGAACGGGACCGTTCGCGGTCTGTGCCGAGCCGTAGAAGGGCAGGGCATCGACATCGACGCCCAACCGCCTGGCGGTGCCAAGCCCGAGGACGATGTCGGTCGCGCCGGTGTCGACCATGAAGGTCACGGGTGTGCCGTCCAGCTCGACGCGAAGATAGAAGTGGCCGTCGCGGGCCCGCGGCACGCGCAGCGTTCCGTCCTTTTCGACGCGGGCGACCCCGGGAAGGGTCGTGCGCCGGATGTCGTCCCAAAGCCCGATGGCAACGATGACCCCGATGAAGATGAAGGCCCAAAGCGCCGCCTGGCGCACAAGGCGCGACATGTTCCCCCTGTTCGCGACGATGGCATATCCCGCCACCGCGGCGCCCAGCAGGACAAGATAGGCCAGCCGGCCAAGTTCGTCGCCGGTCATGACGCCACCCCGAGGCCGAATTCGGCCAGCCCGTCGAGGACGAACTGCACCGACAGTGCCGCCAGAAGCATGCCGAGAAGCCGCGTGATGACAAGAACGCCCGTGCGGTGCAACAGCCGCTCGAGCACGCTCGACATCAGGAAGAGGAATACGCAGATCCCGACCACGGCAAGCATCACCGCATGCACGCCCAGAACGCCCGTCCAGCTGTCGCCATAGCGCCCCGTCAGAAGGATCATCGAGGCGATGGCGCCCGGCCCGGCGATCAGCGGCGTGGCCAGCGGAAAGACCGACGGGTCCGGGAATTCCGGGTGCTCGCCCTGACGCTCTCGCCGCTCGGTTCGCCGCTCGAACAGCATGTCGATGGCCGTCAGGAACAGAAGAAGCCCGCCGGCAATGCGAAAGGCCGACATAGAGATCCCGACAAAGCCCAGAAGGGCCTCGCCGAACAGGCCGAACAGCGTGAGGACGACGGCCGCGATCAGCCCCGCCCGGATGGCGATCGCGCGACGAAGCGCCGCCGTTGCCTCGGGCGTCAGCGCCAGGAACAGCGGCGACAACCCGATCGGGTCGATGATGACGAAAAGCGTCACGAAGATCGAAATGATTTCGGACGATGTCATGATGTCGTCGCTCCTGCCTGTTCGAGCGCATCCATCGCCTCGAGCCACAGCGCCTCGGCCCGCTCGAGCGCCTCGGCCACTTCGGCCCTCTTGCGTTGCCACTTCTCGGCCTCGGCCAGGCGACCGGGCGCGTAAATGTCCGGATCGGCCAGCATTTCGTCAAGGCGCGCCTGCATCTCGAGAAGCTTCTCGACCCGCGACTCGGCCTTCCGCGCCTCGGCGCGGAG
>RFGD01000069.1 GCA_003696705.1 Alphaproteobacteria bacterium
CCGTGGCAGGGGCAGAACCAGCCGCCGAACTCGCCCGCGCCGTCGCCGATGGGCACGCAGCCGAGATGCGTGCAGACACCGATCATCACCAGCCACTCGCCGTTTTCGTCGAGCGCGCGGTTTTCGTCCGTCGCCGGTGCATCGGATGGCAGATTGGCGTTCTCGGCCTTCGGGTCGATGAGCTCGTCAAGGCTCACCGCGCGGGCTGCCTCGATCTCTTCCTGCGTGCGGTGCCGGATGAAGACGGGCTTGCCGCGCCACTTCACCGTCAGCTGCGTGCCGACTTCGACGTCGGAAATGTCCACCTCGATCGAGGACAGCGCCTGAACGTCGGCCGAGGGGTTCATCTGGTCGATGAGCGGCCAGACCGCAGCGCCGGTGACGACCGCTCCGGTGCCAGCCGTCGCGAAATAGAGAAAGTCGCGCCGGCTACCTGCGTGATCTTCTGCGTGAGACACGAGTGCTCCTCCGTTTTTTGGCTCGGTCCGAGCCGCTGGACGCGCGTTTACTACACCCGCGTTGCCGCTGCCGTCCAGCGCGCTGTTGCCCGGATTCGCGGGATTTTCCCGATTCTTCCTCCTCGGGGCACCGGGATTGCGTCCGGCATGTATGCAACGGCATGCAAGATTCGCGTGGCACGCCGAATCGCGTGGCTCCGGCGGGCCGCTCCCCGGACGGTCAACCTTCGGGCATCGTCGCCTTCAACGCCGGGCGCTGGGCAAAACGGCCCTCCCATGCCGAGAGCGCGCCGTGACCGCGCCGCCATTCGCGGTCCGCGTGGCGGAAGTCGAGATAGGCCAGCGCACAACCCACCGCGATCTGGCCGATCATGTCCGGCCCTTCGAGATGGCTCATCCACCGCGCCTCGAGCGCCGACAACGCACGTTCGATCTTGGCCCATTGACCGGCAAGCCAGTCCGCATTCGGCTCGGCACGGAAGCGCCGCTCGTAGGTCATGAGGACGGCCGCATCCATGATGGCGTCCGCCGTCGCCTCGAGCGTCAGCGTGTCCCAGATCGCGTCCTCGGGATAGAGTTTCGTGCCCGCGACGGCATCCAGATACCGACAGATCACCCGACTGTCGTAGAGCGCGGGCCCGTCATGGCGCACGAGCGTCGGGATCTTGCCGACGGGATTGGCCGTCAGAAGCCGCGGATCCGGCTCGCCGATCGGCGTGGCCGTCACGTCGACGATCTCTACCGCATCCTCGAGCCCCGCCTCGATGACGACGACCCGAGCCTTGCGCGCAAACGGCGACGCCGGCGCAGACAGCAATTGCATCATCCACCTTCCTCCCTGTCCCGTGGCGCGATGCTAGTCGACCATCGCCTCGGCGTCCACGGAAGCGACGAAGGCCGGGATCAAAGGATCTGGACCGATCCCGAGATGGTGGCGAAATCGCTGATGCCCACAAGTTCGAGCGTGTTGCCTGCGTCGAGCGCGATCACCAGGTTGCCGGATCCGCCGACCGAGGACAGCGCCCCCAGATCGGCGGGCGTCAGCGGGACGGCCGACAGGGCACCGTCGATGGAAAGCGTGTCGCCCTGTGCCGCGTCAAAGTCCTGGATGCGATCATGCCCTCCGGTGAAGATGAAGCTGTCGGCACCGAGGCCGCCCCGAAGGACGTCATCGCCCTGGCCGCCGAGAAGCGTGTCGCCGCCCCGACCGCCCCTCAGCACGTCATCTCCGCCATTGCCCGAAAGGCTGTCGGCCCCGGCACCGCCCCTGAGACGGTCGCCGCCCGTCCCGCCGGCCAGCGTGTCATCGCCTGCGCCGCCGCGCATTTCGTCATTCCCGGCACCGCCGGCAAGGTGGTCCTGCCCCCGCTGGCCGCGAAGGGTGTCGTCTCCGCCAGCCCCCCGGATGCGGTCGGCGCCGTCCCCGCCTTCGACGGTGTCGCGTCCCGCGCCCGCGTCGATCCGGTCCTTGCCGCTTCCCCCGAAGACGAGGTCATCGCCACCGAGGGCGTCGATCCGGTCGTTCCCGGTGCGCCCGTCCAGGATGTCCGCGCCCTCGGTCCCGATGAGCGTTTCGGCGCCGCTTGTCACCAGATCGAGCGCCGAAAGCTGTCCGGGGTCCACCCCGGTCAGCATGGCGACGGCGTTTCCGTCGTGGCGGACGACGGCAATGCTTGTCCCCGGCGGGACCAACCCGTCCGGGGCCGTGAACGTGATGTTCGCCTTGCCGCCGGCGAAAGCCTGCAGGTCAAGCTTGTCCGTGCCCGGCGTGAAGTCCTCGATCCACTGAAGGCCGTCGCCCGGCGAAATGACGAAGGTATCGGCCCCCGCGCCGCCGTTCATGATGCCGCCAGAGCCGAGGCGCTCGACGATGAGGCCGTCCAGGAAGGGGCCCGAGCCGTCGTCGCCCGCCGGATCTTCCGAGATGACAATCGTATCCGACCCGTCGCTGACATAGAGGAATTCGACTTCGGTCCAGACGCCCTGACCTCGGGCGAAGACGCCGCTTCCGGAAAGATCGACGCCGTTGATGCTGACGTGCACGGTCTGCGAAGGGGAATAGAACTTGGTGAAGCCGGGTGTGCCCTCTTCTCCGTCCGCATGGCGCGAGCGGATTGCAAAGCGAAAGCGGTATGTCGCGCCGGCCTCTCCGGCAAAGGTCTGTTCCAGCCGGTCGACGCCGCCTGCGCCCGTTCCGACGCCCGCGTCAAGCTCGATCACGGTCGCGTTCAGCCACTCCGACACGCCCGCGGCCTGGAACTGCGCCCTGTTCCAGACGTCGACGGTCCCGCCGGGGTTCGTCCAGCCATGGAACGAGGAATACTGCCCCGTGCGCTCGGCATAGGTCTGGCCGTCCGCGACAACGGTGACGACGTCGACCGCACCTCCGCCCGCGTTCAGGATGTCGTCGCCCTCCCCGCCGCGAAGCGTGTCCCGGCCCGCGCCCCCGATCAGCGTATCGTTGCCACCGCGGCCATCCAGAACATCGTCGCCGCCTCGGCCGTGCAGGATATTCGCGACGGCGTTGCCGGCAAACTGGTCGCCGAAGGACGTGCCCATCAGATTCTCGATCGACACGAGGCTTTCGGTGATTTCCGTCGGATACCTCGGGTCGCCGCCCGAGTTGACCTCGAAGGTCGTGGCCGTGCCGGCGGCCAGATCGGCCATCGCGCCGCCGCCCATCGTCGGGTCGAAGGCCGCAAGCTGGTCGTACATCGCCTTTGTCGCCGGATCGAGCCACTTGTCGATCTGGAAGGTATCGACAAAGCCCAGATCGGCGGTGTCGGTGCCATTGCCGCCGTCGTAGAGGTCGGCGTTACCGCCCCCGATCAGGTAGTCGTCGCCGTCGCCGCCAAGAAGCGTGTCGGCCGCACCACCGCCATCCAGGAAGTCGTTTCCGGCGCGCCCCTCGAGGATGTCCTTTCCCTCGAGCCCGTAGAAGGCATTGGCGTTGGCGTCCCCGCGCAACTCGTCGGTGCCCGTCGTCGCGATGACCCCTTCGACATTGACGACAAGATCCGTCTGCCGTTTGCTGCCGCTTCTCTCGACGACGGTGCCAAGGGCAAGATCGGCCCGGATTGCCGGGGTTTGGAACCCGTCGAAACCTTGGGTCGTCGGGTCCATGTAAGAGACGAAGTCGACCCCGTTGCCACCGTCGAAGGCATCCGACTCAAGGCCAGAGACGAACAGATCGGCGCCGCCCATGCCGCGAAACGCGCTGCCGGTGATCGTGTGAAACGTGCCGTCGGCAAGGCGCGCCCAGTCGAGCACGAAGCCGCCGTCTCCGACGACCTCGCGCGCACGCCCCGTGGCGCGCATCACGTCCGACCCACCGGTTCCGATGACCTGCTCGACACTGATGAGATTGGCGGGAATTGTGTTCCCAGGCGACTGGGAATAGCTCTCGAGCGCCATCGCGACGCCGTCGCGGGCCCCGCTGTGGCCGTCCATCTCGACATAAAGACCTTCGATGTCGCTGCCGAGGAAACTTGCCGTGTCGACCCCGTTGCCCGCGCGGATCGTGTCGTTCACCCCCGCAAGCTCGACAAGGTCGTCGCCGTCACCTGTCTCGATGGTCTCGGCAGCCGCCGAGGAAACGACGTGATCGCCCGCAGCCCCGAGCACGATCCGCTCGATCCCCGAGAGCACGGCAAGCTGCCC
>RFGD01000415.1 GCA_003696705.1 Alphaproteobacteria bacterium
ACCCGCACGAAGCGGCCGATGGGCGGATAGGCGGCGTCGATCTCGGCCTCTCGGCGCAGGGCCGCCAGGTGAGAGGCAAGAACGAAGGCGGCCAGAAAGGCGACGGCCGCGGCCGCCCATCGGATGCGGCGGTCAGCGGCCAATTTCATCGAGCTCGAACGGGGTCGTCTGGTAAATCTGGTTGATCCAGTTGCCGTAGAGAAGATGCGCGTGGCTGCGCCAGCGGTTCAACGGTTCCTTCGTCGGGTCGTCGTCGGGATAGTAGTTGACCGGCACGTTGATGGGGCTGCCCTTGGCCACGTCGCGGTCGTATTCTTCCTTCAGCGTGTGGCTGTCGTATTCGAAGTGGTTGAAGATGTAGAGCGCCCGCCGCCCGGCGTCCTCGACAAGGCAGGGGCCCACCTCGTCCGAGCCGAGGAGCGTCTCGAGCCCTTCGACGCGGTTGAGATCCTCTTGCCGGACCTCGGTCCAGCGGCTGACCGGGATCACGCAGTCGTCCGAGAAGCCACGCAGGTACGGCGACGTCGGCTTCAGGTTCTTGTGCCGGAAACAGCCGAAGGCCTTGTGTTCGAGGATGTATTTCGGCACGCCATGGAAGTGATAGAGCATTGCCATGCCGCCCCAGCACACCCCGAAGGTCGAATGCACGTTGGTCTGCGTCCAGTCGAAGACCTCGCGGATCTCGTCCCAGTAGGTGACGTCCTCGTAGTCGAGGTGCTCGATCGGGGCGCCCGTGATGATGAGCCCGTCGAACTTCCGGCCGCGCACGGCCTGGAAGGGCTGATAGAAGGCCTCCATGTGCGCGGGGCTCGTGTTCTTCGGGCGGTGGTTGCTCATCCGGACCAGCGTCAGCTCGATCTGAAGCGGCGTCGCGCCGATGAGGCGCGCGAACTGCGTCTCGGTCTGGATCTTCTTGGGCATGAGGTTCAGAAGCGCGATCTGCAGCGGGCGAATGTCCTGCCGCTGGGCCCGCGTTTCGGGCATCACCATGACGCCCTCGCGCTCGAGCACGCGGAAGGCGGGCAGGGTGTCGGGCAGGGTGATCGGCATTGCGATACCTCCGGGGTTCGGGTCCGTCTGATCTAGGCCGAGGCGTTCGCCGGCGCCAGTGCCCCGGCGACGAGGTCGATGAAATCCGCCTCGTCCCGGACCTCGGCGACGTCGGCAGCATCCACGGTGACGCCCCAGTTGCGGGCCATCGCCTCGTAACGGGGCTGGCGATGGTCGAGCGCCTGGGCATAGGTCCAGCGGATGAAGGCGTCGGGGTCCACCTGTTCGGGGCGCTGGCCCGTCTCTTCCAGATACTCGGCCCATTTCGCCTTCAGAAAGGACGGCTCGTAATACATGGGCTTCGGGGCACGGTCGAAGCGGCGGATCAACTCGTCGCGGTGGGCGCGGTCGCCGCGGATCCAGACCAGAAGAAGATGGGACGAAAGCGTCTTCAGGACCGGATCTTCGGGGTCGTCGGGGTTCACCACCTCGCAGATCGAGCCCGAGCTGTCGCAGACGAAGTGGTCATAGTCGTAAAGCTCCTTGGCACGGCGGATGAAATGCGGCGTGTCCAGCATCGCCTGGATCTCGGCGTTTCGGTGCAGTTCCTGGCGGCGCAGGTATTCGTCGAAGGGCAGGCCGCCCTTTTCCGGGTCGCCGGGCTTGCCAAGATAGCTCGACAGCGGCGCCAGGTTGTTGAAGGTGATGTTCGAGGCGATGTAGATCGAATCCGACCGCAACAGCTTCGCCAGGAAGGGGTTGCGCATCGCTTCCTTCTTGAAGTTGTCGACGATGTGCTCGCCCATGTAGCGGGTGCCGATGCGGTAATCGACCGAATAGTGGAACCACCCGCCCGACTGGCGCAGGATGTTCGAAAGATGCGTCTTGCCCAGCCCGGACATGCCGAACAGGACCACACGCCTTGCGGGCGCGGCGCGCCATTCCTCGGCCGAACGGTAGATCATCGGTTTCTCGTCCTTCATGCCTTCTGGTGGCATATCAGCTTGCAGACAGGATTTTCAACGCGCCCGCAAGACGAAATGGACCCGCCCAGCGACTGGGCGGGTCCGTCCCTCGTCCGCTTCTGGCGTGGTCAGAAACGGTAGCCGATCTTCACGCCGGCTGCCAATGCATGGTTGTCGGTAAAGTTCGCGGCCGCGACGCCGCCGCCAAGCGTGGTCTGCGCATCGCCGATGAAGGTATAGCTCACCCCGCCCGTGATCTTCACCGGGCCGTTCGTGTAGGTGGCGCCGACCCCGATCGAGGTCTTGCCGTCCGTGGGACCGAGGTTCGAGGAGAAGCCGCCATGCGACGGTTCGTAGCCCAGCGTGCCGGCCACGGCCCAATTCTCGTTCAGCTTGCGACCAAGGCCGATCGAGTAGGTGATCGTGTCGTTGGCGTAAGAGACGAGCGAGCCGCCCGTCGCGCCAAGATAGACCGCCGGCGTGATGTCGAACTTGGACCATTCGACCCAGCGAACCGAGCCGAACAGAAGCGTGTCCGCCGCCACGCCCGTCTGGAAGTCGAGGTTGATCGACTGCGGGGTCTTCACGGTCGTGGTCGAGACAAGCGCGCCGGGGCCGGCCTCGGTCGTCACAAGGTCATGCTGGATCCGCGAGTTGTACGTCAGCGCGATGCGCAGTGCGATCTCGGGCTTTTCGTATGCCGCGCCGACCATGTAGCCGACGCCGCCGTCGCGCTCGCCGGTCGCCGTGTAGCCCGCGACGAACGGGATCGAGGCCGTCGCTTCCATCGTCTGGTAGCGCACACCGCCATAGACGCTGACGTTCGACGGCATCCGATATTTCAGAACGGCGGTCAGCGCGTGGGTATCAAGCTGCGCGGTCGACCCGGTCGCGAAGTAGGGGGCGACAGGATACTCGACGTCCGCGCCGAAAGGCTGATCGTAGAGAAGCGCAAAGGCCAGATCGGGCCGGAGGTCGCGCTTGTAGCCGAAGGTGGACTGGAAGTAGGCCGGTGCCATGTCGCCGGACGCCCCGCCGGGTGTCGGGCTGGCGGCAGTTGCGACGCCGCTGATGCTAGGCGACACCAGCGCCACCGAGCCTTCGACATAGGTGCCGGTCTCGAAAAGCGGGCCAAGCGGCTGGCCCGAGCGGTCGATCCCGCCGGCCGAAGCCGCACCCGCGCTTGCGGCGATGGCGGTCGCCGCCATTGCAATTCGCTTCATGGTCTCTCCCCAATTCTTCCTGCAGCCACTGGCTGCCCTCCGCCGGCGACGCTAGGAAACAGGGGGCGCGTCCGTCAATTCGTGACGCCGCGTCAGGGGCCGGCGAGGCCGCGGGACGCCGAAATCCTGTGGCGAAAATATGACAAGAGGCCCCTCAAGGCGACCTGGCGGCGCGGCGTTCGGCGCGGATGTTGGCGTGGTTCGCCGCGAAGATGAGCGCCGCGCCGGCGAAGACGGCCGCGTCGGCCGGCTCGCCATAGAAGGCGGCGCCGACAAGCGTGATGATCGGCAGGCGCATGAAGTCCATGGGCAGGACGATGACGGCGGGCGCGATCTGAAGGGCGCGCGTGATGCAGAAATGCGCGAAGAGCCCCGCAAAGCCGACGACGACCAGAAGAAGGACGTCGGTGCCGTGCGGTCTGGCCATCCTGCCATCGGCCAGGGCCGTCACAAGTCCGAACCCGAGCTGCGTCGCGGTCAGCCAGAACATGATGCCGGTGATCCCTTCGGTTCTGGTCAGCCGTTTCGTGGCGATGGCCGCGCCCGCAAAGCCAAGCGCCGACGCCGCCGCGGCAAGAACGCCGCCGCTGATCGGAACGATGCCGGGTCTTGCCACGACGAGGATGCCGAGAAAGCCGACGAACACGGCGGCCAGCCGCCGGCGCGTCAGCGCCTCGCCCAGGAAGAACGGCGCGGCAAGCGCGACCCAGATCGGGGTCGAGAACTCGAAGGCGAAGACCTGCGCGAAGGGTATCACGGTCAGGGCGTAGAACCACAGGTTCTGGCCGACGAAATGCGACAGGTTGCGCGCAAGATGCAGCGGCAGCCGGCGCGTCCTGATGTCGCCAAGCGTCCCGGCCAGCCCGCCGACGGCCAGGACGATCGCCACGCCGACGGCCGAGCGGTAGGTCATGATCTCGAAGGTGTCGAGCGCGTCGCCAAGCTCTCGGCCGGCCACCGCCATGGACGAGAACGCGGCAATTGCCCCCGACATCCAGACTGCGGCCCTGACGGTTGGTCCCACGCGCATGTCCCTCGGCTTGCCCGGCCGGTCACGGCGGCGGGCGCCGGTCGGCCGGGCGGGAACCTAGCGCGCCGGCCGCGCGGCTTCCAGTCCCGTTGCGGCCGGCCCCGCCGGCTCGGCCTTGCCGGCCGGGGTGGGGCGCGCTATTGCTCGCGCGACCTCGGAGGATCAGATGCAAAAGCCCATTCACCGGTTTCACCGGGCCGGCCGCAAGGCCAGCTATCTCTGGAACTTCAAGCTGACCCGGCGGCTGAACGATCGGATGCTGGAGGACGTCTACGAGATGGTCCGACCCGTCGAGACCGAGCATCCGCTGGTGCGCATCGGAGGCGCCGAGGACGGCGGCTATCTGGTGCCCGACGATCTCGAAGGCGTCGTTGCCTGCTATTCGCCCGGGGTGGCCGACAAGGCCGATTTCGAGCTCGAGATGGCGGCGCGGGGAATCCCTTCGTTCATGGCCGACCGTTCGGTCGAGGGACCGCCGGTCGCGCACCCGATGTTCCACTTCGAGAAGAAGTTTCTTGGCAGCCGCGTGGACGACGGGACCGTGACCCTTGACGACTGGGTCGGCCGCACCGCGCCGGCGACCGGCGATCTTGTCCTTCAGATGGACATCGAGGGCGCCGAATATGATGTCCTTTCAACGGTCTCGCCAGAGGTGTTGAAGCGCTTTCGCATCATTGTGGTCGAGTTTCACCGCCTCTACGGCCTGGTTCGCCGGAAGGAGCATCCGCGCATCCGCGCCACCTTCGAACGGCTGTCGAAGGACTTTGCCGTCGTGCACATTCACCCCAACAATGCGGTGCCCGTGCACAGGTTCGGCCGTCACGAGATCCCGCCGCTTCTGGAAATGACCTTCCTGCGGCGCGACCGGATTTCCGAGATGCGCCCGGCGACGCGGTTTCCCCATCCGCTCGACCGGCCGAACGTGGCCGACATGCCGGATTTCCCGCTGCCGCCGATCTGGTATCGGCGCGGCTGACGCGGTGCTGTCAGAGGGGCGGCGCGGCGTTCATTCCCACTCGATGGTGCCCGGCGGCTTCGACGTGATGTCATAGGTGACGCGGTTGATGCCGTTCACCTCGTTGATGATGCGCGTCGCCGTCTCGCCCAGGAACTCGTGGGTGAAGGGGTAGTAGTCGGCCGTCATCCCGTCGACCGAGGTTACGGCCCGCAGTGCACAGGCATAGTCATAGGTGCGCGCGTCGCCCATCACCCCGACCGTGCGCACCGGCAGGATGGCGACGAATGCCTGCCAGATCTCGTCATAAAGGCCATGCTTGCGGATCTGGTCGATGAAGACGGCATCGGCGCGGCGCAGGATCGCCAGCTTCTCGCGGGTGATCTCTCCGGGACAGCGTATGGCCAGACCGGGCCCCGGAAACGGGTGCCGGCCGATGAAGCGTTCGGGCAGGCCAAGTTCTCGGCCAAGGGCGCGAACCTCGTCCTTGAAGAGCTCGCGCAGCGGCTCGACAAGCTTCAGGCCCATCTTCTCGGGCAGGCCACCGACGTTGTGGTGCGACTTGATGGTGACGGAGGGCCCGCCCGAGACGCTGACCGATTCGATCACGTCGGGGTAAAGCGTGCCCTGCGCCAGGAACTCGACATCACCGACCGCCCGGGCGTGGCGCTCGAAGACCTCGATGAACAGCCGGCCGATCGTCTTGCGCTTTTCCTCGGGGTCCGAGACGCCTTCGAGGGCCGACAGGAACAGCTCGCTCTCGTCGGCGTGGACAAGCGGGATGTTGTAGTTGTCGCGGAACATGGTGACGACTTCCTCGGCCTCGCCCTCGCGCAGAAGGCCGTGGTCGACGAAGACGCATGTCAGCTGATCGCCGATCGCCTCGTGGATGAGGACCGCGGCAACGGAACTGTCGACACCGCCCGACAGGCCGCAGATGACGCGCTTGTCGCCGACCTGTTCGCGAATGCGCCGGATCGCCTCGTCCTTGTAGGCGGCCATGGTCCAGTCGCCGGTAAAGCCGGCCAGGCGCGTGAAGTTGCGCAGAAGGATGCGGCCGTTCGGCGTGTGATGGACCTCGGGGTGGAACTGGACGGCGTAGAAGCGCCGCACGGGGTCGCCGACGATGGCGAAGGGGGCGCCGGGCGACGTCCCATAGACCTCGAAACCGGGCGCAAGCCGGGTGACGCGGTCGCCATGGCTCATCCAGACCTCTTCCCGGCCCTTTTCGAAAAGGCCGTGGAACAGGGGGTCGTCGCGATGGGCCCCCGTCGGCTCGACATAGGCGCGGCCGAACTCCCGGTGATGCCCGCTTTCGACCTTGCCGCCCAGGGCGTCCATCATGACCTGCTGGCCATAGCAGATGCCGAAGATGGGCACCCCGAGCTCCCAGAGCTCGGCCGGTGGGCGCGGCGCGTCCGGATCGGTGACCGAGGCCGGGCCACCGGAAAGGATGACGGCCTGAGGTGCGAAGGACTTCAGGAAATTGGCGTCCACGCGATTGTAGGGGTGGATCTCGCAGTAGACATTGGCCTCGCGCAGGCGCCGCGCGACAAGCTGGGTCACCTGGCTGCCGAAGTCGATGATCAGAAGGCGTTGGTGCTGGGTCTCCATGGCGCGTGTTTATGGTCGGGCCCGCCGGCGCGCAAGCCAAGATTGCGCCGCGGGGCGCGGGCGGGTCCACATGTCGCTTTCGCTTGCGATGCGACGCAAACCGCAGGTGCCGCAGGGCCGCAATTGGCTATCACCGGACCAGCTTTGAAGAGGTGACATCATGGCTGAAGCAACGACCAGGCGGCGCGGGCGCGGCGGCGGCGGCGCGGCGCGCCGGGCGGCCCGGACCCAGGTTCGGATCGAGACGGCGCGTTATATCGAGCGCAACATTCCGGATTTCGAGATCCTGAACGAAGAGGCGCTCGAAATCATCGAGACGAATGCCGAGACGGTCCTCGAGGAGATCGGCGTCAACTTCGTCGACAACCCGGCCGCGCTTCAGCGCTGGCGCGATGCCGGCGCCGACGTGGACGGGGAACGGGTGCGCATTCCCCGCGGTCTTGCCCGCAAGCTTTGCGCCACGGCGCCGTCGCGCTTCACGCAGCACGCCCGCAACCCCGAGCGCAATGTCGAGATCGGCGGCCGGAACCTGGTCCTGGCCCCCGTCTATGGCCCGCCCTTCGTGCGCGACCTCGAAGGGGGGCGCCGCTATGCGACGATGGAGGATTTCCGCAACTTCGTGAAGCTCGGCTACATGTCGCGCTGGGTCCATCACTCGGGCGGCACGCTTTGCGAGCCGACGGACGTGCCCGTGAACAAGCGTCATCTGGACATGCTTCTTGCCCACATGACGCTGTCGGACAAACCCTTCATGGGATCGGTGACAGAGCCGAGCCGCGCCGAGGATTCGGTCGCCATGGCAAGGCTCCTGTTCGGCGAGGAGTTCGTTGCCGAAAACGCCGTGATGACCTCGCTCATCAACATCAATTCGCCCCTGACCTTCGACAACGTGATGATGGGCGCGCTCGAGGTCTATGCCCGCGCCGGGCAGGCCTGCATCATCTCGCCCTTCATCGTCGGCGGTGCGATGGCGCCCGTTTCCGTTGCCGGGACGCTGACGCAGGTCCTGGCCGAGGTCCTGGCCGGCGTCGCCTACAGCCAGCTCGTGCGGCCGGGCGCGCCGGTCATCTTCGGCGCATTCGTCACGTCGATCGACATGAACTCGGGCGCGCCCACCTTCGGCACGCCGGAGGCGGCGAAGATCACGCTGGGCGCGGGACAGCTGGCGCGACGGCTCGGGCTTCCCTATCGCTCGGGCGGGGCCTTCACGGGCTCGAAGCTTCCGGACGCGCAGGCGGGCTACGAAAGCGCCAACTCGCTCAACACGGCGCTTCTGGCGGGCGTCAACTTCATGCTGCACGCCTGCGGCTGGCTCGAGGGCGGGCTGGTCAGTTCCTACGAGAAGTTCGTCATGGACGCCGACCAGCTTGGCATCCTGCATTCCATGGCCGCGGGCGTGGACGTGTCCGAGAACGGCCAGGCGCTCGACGCCATCCGAGAGGTGGGGCCGGGCGGCCACTACCTTGGCTGCGCCCATACGCAGGCCAACTTCCAGGATGCGTTCTGGCGTTCCGACGTCCTCGACTACAAGCCCTTCGAAACCTGGGCCGAAGAGGGCGGCCGCACGACCGAGGCGCTGGCGGCCGAACGTGTGAAGAAGCTTCTGGGCGACTATCAGCAGCCGGCGATCGACCCTGGCATTGCCGAGGCGCTGGCCGACTATGTGCGCCGCCGCAAGGAAGAGATGCCGGACGCCTTCGCCTGATGCAAGGACGGCCCGGCTTGGGCGGGCGACCCGATCCTTCGTGACCGACGCCGGGCCACCAGGGGGCCCGGCGCCTTTCGTTCAGGCCGCACCGCGACGTGGCTGACGATAGAGCGTCGCCTCGGCCATGATGGCGGCCAGCACCTCGACATGGCGGGCGGGGCGATAGGTCGCCTCGCCCCGGCGCCGGGCCGCCTCGAATGCCGCCTCGCGCTCGAGAAGCGCTTCAAGCGCCTTGCCGGCGGGCAAGAGCACCCCCTTGCGTGTGAGGCGGCGCTGGTCCCGCTCTCGGCGGTAGTCGCCGATGGCGAATCGTGCCGCCCGCACAAGGAGGCGCGGCCGCTTCAGCTTCCGGATGCGCTGTTCGATCTGATCCATGGTCTTGTCCCCCGTTTGCCAACGCCGAATGTCTGGCACAGCCAAGGCGGGTGTTGCGGGTGTGACTACTCAACCGGACGGGACGCGGCCGTCTGTTTACCGAATGGAAACAAAGCGAAAAACCTTTCTCGAATTTTAATCGCAGCGTAACTAATGCAACCGCAAGTTGTCGGCCGTGATCAATCGCCCTTGGAGGGTCCGATGAGAACAGAGCAAGGACAGCGCCGCGCGGCCGCCGGGCTTGGCCCGTTGCCCGAAGCCATCCGTGACTACCTGACCCATGTCGAGGGTGGGACCTCGTTGCGTCAGCTCGCGGCGGCGACCGGGCGCCATCCGGCAACGATCCTTCGCCGCGTGCGCCGCTGCGAGAGCCGGCGGGACGATCCGCTTCTCGACGGTGCGCTCGAGCGCATTGGCCGGACGATCCATCCCGACCCCTGCACCAACGATTTCAAGGAAAGGATTGCCATGATCCACGCCCGCATGACCCGGACCGAAACCGACGATGACGACGTTGTCGCGCGCGAGGCGCGCCGGATTCTCTCGCGAATGGCAGAGACGGGGGCGTTCATGGCCTGGACCAGCGACATGCCGAAGGCCGTCGTCTTTCGCACGGAACCGGGCGGCGAGCCGGTGCGCACCGCCGTCGTGGACCGGCGCATCGCCGAAGCGCTCGTGATTCGGGAGTGGATCGAGCCGATGCGCTCGGGCAAGGTCATGGCCTATCGCCTGACTTCCGTCGGCCGGGCCGCGCTTCGGCGTCTGCAGGAAGCCGGCGACGCCGAGGACGCCTTCGCCGCACAGCATCGCGAGTGGGCCACGCGGACGGTGCCCGGGGGCGGGGGGCGCCGCAAGCGGGTGCGTTACAATGCGGCCGAGTCGCCGCTCACCATCCTTGCGCGGCTCAAGGATCGCAACGGCCGCCCCTTCCTGACCCCGGACCTGGTCGAGGCCGGAGAGCGCCTGCGCGAAGATTTCGAGATTGCGCAGATAGGGCCGAAGATCACGCAGAACTGGGACAAGTTCCTGACCGGCGTCGACCGTGGCCGGTCCGCGGGCCCGACGAGCCCCGCCTCGGGTCCCGCCGCCGCCCGAGAGCGCGTCCAGACCGCCCTTGCCGATCTCGGGCCGGGGCTGGCGGACATCGTCCTTCGCTGCTGCTGCTTTCTTGAAGGGATCGAGGCGACCGAGCGCCGCCTTGGCTGGTCGGCCCGCTCGGGCAAGGTGGTCTTGCGCATCGCGCTCGAGCGGCTGAAGCGCCACTACGAAGAGCGCTACGGGATCCGGCCGACGATGATCGGCTGAGGGGCGCGCCCCGACAGAAGACGGCCCGCCGGCGGGGCGGGCCGTTCGCATTTGTCCATGTCGTCAGTGTCGCCAGCGGTCAGGCCGCGCGGGTGTCGGCGTTGGCCTCGAGCCAGCGGAGAATGTTTTCGGGCGACGATTCGCCATAGGGATCCTCGGCGTGGTTGTCCTCGCGGCCCGGCTCTTCGAACCACGCCTCGACGACGCCGTCGTTGACGATCGCCGCATAGCGCCACGAGCGCATGCCGAAGCCCAGGTTGTCCTTGGCCACCAGCATGCCC
>RFGD01000416.1 GCA_003696705.1 Alphaproteobacteria bacterium
GGCAACTCGGGCACGGGCGTGCGCCTAGTCATGGGGGCCATGGCGACGACCCCGATTACCGCGACCTTCACCGGTGACGCGAGCCTTCGCAAGCGCCCCATGGGCCGCGTCACCGAGCCCCTGGCGCTGTTCGGCGCCCGCGCGGTCGGTCGCGCCGGCGGGCGATTGCCGCTGACGCTTGTCGGCGCCGCCGAGCCGGTCCCCGTGCGCTATGCGCTGCCGGTGGCGTCGGCGCAGGTGAAGTCGGCGGTCCTTCTTGCCGGCCTCAACGCCCCGGGCGAAACCGTCGTCGTCGAGACGACGCCGACCCGCGATCACACCGAACGCATGCTGACCGGTTTCGGCGCGCGGGTGACGGTCGAAGATGGCCCCGAGGGGCGCGTGATCACCCTGTGCGGGCAACCCGAACTCGAGGCACAGAAGATCGTCGTGCCGCGCGATCCGTCCTCGGCCGCCTTTCCCGTAGCGGCCGCACTCGTCGTTCCCGGCTCCGAGGTGCGGGTGCCGGGGATCGGGCTCAACCCGACGCGCGCCGGGCTTTTCGAAACCCTTGTCGAGATGGGCGCCGATCTTACGATCGAGAACCCCCGCGAGGAGGGCGGAGAGCCGGTCGGCGATCTCGTGGCCCGATATTCGCCCGGGCTTCGGGGTATCGAAGTGCCGCCGGAACGGGCGGCAAGCATGATCGACGAATACCCGGTTCTTTCCGTCGTGGCGGCCTATGCGGAAGGCGTGACCACCATGCGCGGCGTGGCCGAGCTTCGCGTGAAGGAAAGCGACCGCATCGCGGCCATGGCCGCGGCTCTGGGCGCGAACGGGGTCGAGGTCGAAGAGGGCGAGGACTGGTTTGCCGTGACGGGCCGCGGTGCCGGCGGCGTGCCCGGCGGCGGGCGATGCGCGACGCATCTCGACCACCGCATCGCGATGAGCTGCCTCATTCTGGGCCTCGCCGCGCAGGCGCCGGTGGTCGTCGACGATGCCGGGCCGATCGCGACAAGCTTCCCGACCTTCGAAGCGCTGATGCGGGGCCTTGGGGCCGACATTCGCCCCGACGGAAGAGAGAGGCCGTGAAGGGGCGCCGGGCGACGCCAGGGGCCCCGCGCGGCGCTTTGCCACGCTGGTATTGGGGCATCGTCGCGGCCGCGATCGCGGTCTGGCTTCTGATGAGCATCTGGACGGTCCCGGCCATTTCGCCCCCCGGTTTCAAGCCCTTCGACTTTGCCTTCCCCGCCTATGACGCCGAGCGCGCCGCCGCCTATCTGCGGGCGCTCGGTGCCGAGGGTCGGGCTCGCTATCTCGGCCGCCAGATCGTCCTCGACCTTTTCTACCCGGCGCTTCTGACTGCGGTCGTGGGCATCGGGGCGTTGCGCCTTGCGCCGGGCCGGGCGGGGCGCTGGATCGCGGGTCTGGCGATCCTGGCGATGGTGCTGGACTATGGCGAAAACGGGCTCATCGTCGCCGTTCTGCGTGCCGGTCCCGAAGCGGTCGATGCCCTGCGCCTTCGCTGGCTGGGGATCGTTACGGCGGCCAAGTTCACGACCTACGGCGTCGCCATGCTGGGACTGCTCTTCCTCATGATGCGCCGATGGCGGCAGCGAAACTGAAAAGGCGGGGGACGGAATGGGCTTCATCGTGGCAATCGACGGACCGGCGGCCTCGGGCAAGGGGACGATCTCGCGGGCGATTGCCGAGAGGTTCGGCCTTGCGCATCTCGACACGGGGCTTCTCTATCGCGCGGTGGCGCGGAAGGTCCTCGAAGGCAGCGATCCGGTCGAGGCGGCGGCGTCCCTCGGTCCCGAGGATGTCCAGCGCGACGATCTGCGCACGCCCGAGGTGGCGGAAATGGCCTCGCGCGTGGCGGCAAACCCCGAGGTGCGCGCCGAGCTGGTCAAGTTCCAGCGCGCTTTCGCCCGGCGCGCCGGTGGCGCGGTGCTTGACGGCCGCGACATCGGCACGGTCATCTGCCCGGACGCCGACGTGAAACTGTTTGTCACGGCGAACGAGCGTGTCCGCGCCGAACGGCGATGGCGGGAGCTGCGCGAGCGGGGCCTCGATGTGACATACGAGGAGGTGCTTGCCGAAACGCGCGCCCGTGACCGGCGCGACATGGCCCGCGCCGTCTCGCCGCTGCGCCCGGCCAGGGATGCGGTGATCCTGGACACGTCCGAACTTTCGGTGGACGAAGCCGTCGAGCGGGCCGCCGCCGTCGTCGCGGAGGCGCTTCGGCGAAAGGGCGCGGGGGGCGGTTGAGCGCGCCGGTGGCCGGTCGCTTGCAAGCGCCGCGCGAAACGACTATATGCGCCATGTCGAAGCAGCGGCTCGGCAATGTCGACTGACGGACCATGCAAGGGTCGGGGAAGCCTCCGGCCCTAACTGTTATGTGGCAAGCCCGAGACCTGGAGGACATCTGAACAGACCGGCGGAGACAACCGCCTGGCCAGGATACGAATACGAAGGAACCAGAGACTGAACATGAACGCCAAAGCAACCATGGAGGAATTCGAAGCCCTCCTCAACGAAAGCTTCGAAATCGAGACGCCCCGCGAAGGGAGCGTCGTGCGTGGCCGTGTCATCGCCGTCGAGAACGGCCAGGCCATCATCGACGTCGGCTACAAGATGGAAGGCCGCGTCGATCTGAAGGAATTCGCCGGTCCGGGCGAAGAACCGTCGGTCAGTGTCGGCGACGAGGTCGAGGTCTACCTCCGGGCGGTCGAGAATGCCCGCGGAGAGGCCGTCCTCAGCCGCGAGATGGCGCGCCGCGAGGCCGCATGGGACCGGCTCGAGAAGGCCTATGCCGCCGGCGAGCGCGTCGAGGGCGCGATCTTCGGCCGCGTCAAGGGCGGCTTCACGGTCGATCTTGGCGGTGCCGTGGCCTTCCTGCCCGGAAGCCAGGTGGACGTGCGCCCGGTGCGCGATGCCGGCCCGCTGATGGGCCTCAAGCAGCCGTTCCAGATCCTCAAGATGGATCGCCGGCGGGGCAACATCGTCGTCTCGCGCCGCGCGATTCTCGAGGAAAGCCGCGCCGCCGAGCGCGCCGAGGTCATCGCGCGCCTCAAGGAAGGCGACGTCGTCGAGGGTGTGGTCAAGAACA
>RFGD01000417.1 GCA_003696705.1 Alphaproteobacteria bacterium
ATCGCGGCCAGGTCATCGGCCCGAACGGCCGAAAGGGCCCCGCCATAGCGGCCGATCGGCGTACGCACATAGTCGCAGATGAAGGCTTCCCGCATGTCCCCGCTCCTCACACAAGCTCGTGGTGCGGCCGCTCACACGGCCGCCCTTGCATGGGTGATGGGCCGATCCCGCCCCAAGGTCAAGACCGACCGTCCGGTCGGCTTAAATGTCGAAGAAGACCGTCTCGCGCTCGCCCTGCAGCCGAATGTCGAAGCGGAACACCTCGCCGTCGCGCCGCGCGACAAGCGTTTCGCGGCGGCTTTCCTGCTCGATCATGTTCAGGACCGGGTCGTCGGCATTCGCCGCCGGTTCGTCCGGGAAATACATGCGCGTCGAGAGACCGATGTTGATGCCTCGCGCGACGATCCAGAAATTGACGTGCGGCGCCTGAAGCCGACCGTCGGGCCAGGGCACCCGGCCCGGCCGGATCGTGTCGAAGCGAAACAGCCCGGTCTCGGCGTCGGTCGGCTGCCGCCCCCAGCCGGTGAAATGCGGATCGGCAGTGCCGCGCGGCTCGGCCGGGCTTGGATACAGCCCCTCGGCATCGGCCTGCCAGATCTCGACAAGCGCGTCGCGCAACGGCGTTCCCGTCGCGTCAATCACCTGTCCGACGATGGTGATGCGCTCGCCCCGCGTGCTGTCGTCGACCATGCGCGCTCCCGGATCCTCGGGATAGACGCCGGTGATGCCGGCAAAGCTCGGCACGCAGCCGATGTGCACATAGGGACCGGCCGTCTGGGACGGTGTTTCCTTCAGGTAGCGCGGTTCGTTTGCCATGTCAGTTCCCCTCCGGCCGGTTCTCGAACATGGTCGAGCGGCGCCCGCGCAGGACGATGTCGAACCGATAGGCAAGGGCATCCATCGGCACCGTGCGGTTCATGTCCAGCCGGGCAACGAGTTGATCGATCGCCGCCGGATCGGGAATCGTGCGGACGATCGGACAACGGGGGATAAGCGGGTCGCCCTCGAAATACATCTGGCTGATCAGTCGCTGGGCGAAGCCGTGGCCGAAGACCGAGAAGTGGATATGGCTCGGCCGCCACTCGTTCGGCCCGTTCGGCCATGGATAGGGCCCGGGCTTGACGGTTCGGAACTCGTAGCCCCCTTCGGCATCGGTAATCATGCGCCCGCATCCGCCGAAATTCGGATCGAGCGGCGCAAGATACCCATCCTTCTTGTGCCGATAGCGGCCGCCGGCATTGGCCTGCCAGACCTCGACCAGGACACCCGGCACGCCGCGCCCGTTCTCGTCCAGGACCCGCCCGTGCACGATGATGCGCTCGCCGATGGCGCTCTGGCCCGGGCCGGCGTAGTTGCGGACAAGGTCGTTGTCCAACGGCCCCAGCATGTCGTGACCGAAGACGGGGCCTGTGACGTCCGACAGCGACTGCGGCAGGGCGACCAGCGGCAGCCGGGGCGAGCGCGAGACGGATGTCTTGTAGCCGGGCGTCAGGGCCGGCGGGTGCCAATTTCGGTCGCGCGGATAGAACGGATCCGTGGTCAGGGGCTTGTCCGTCATGGGTTTTCACCTTCTTCCGCAGGCGCGCTCAGCTCGGCCAGCGCGTCCCGGGCAACCTCGAACGCGCGGTTCGCCGCCGGAATGCCCGCATAGATCGCGACGTGCAAAAGCGCCTCGCGGATGTCTTCCGGGCTGGCGCCCGTGTTCCGCGTGGCACGCACATGCATCGCCAGTTCGTTCCAGTGCCCGAGGGCCGCAAGAAGCGCGATCGTTATCATCGAGCGCTCGCGCGCGGGGATGTCGGGCCGCGACCAGACATGGCCCCAGGCCGCATCCGTCAAGAGCTCTTGAAACGGCGCATCGAAGGCCCCGCTTCGCGCCTTGGCGCGCGCGACATGGGAGGCGCCAAGAACCCGGGTCCGGGTCCGTTCGCCCTTGGTGCGAAGGTCGTTCGGGTCGGTCACGGCGGTCTCCCTGCAAATCCCCGCTTGCAGCATTCCATGATTTTTCTAGGCTGAGTAATGAAAAATTCGGGCTCAATCATAACCGTTTTGCATGGCAGGTCTTGGCGGGCTGAAAATCCGGCATCTTGAAGCCCTGGTGGAAGTCGCGCGCCGCGGCAGCATCAGCGGCGCCGCCGCCGCGCTTGGGCGGACGCAGCCCGCCATCTCGCGCACGCTGCGCGAGCTCGAGCAGCTGACCGGCCGGCGCCTTGTCGAACGATCGGGCCGCGGGACGCGGCTCACCCCTGCAGGAAAGGTCATGCTGGGCCATGCCGGCCAAAGCCTTGCGGCGGCACGAACGGGGCTCGAGATGCTACGGGGGACCGGGGCCGAGCCCGTGACCGTTGCCGTCGGCGCGCTTCCGACGGTGGCCGCATCCCTCATGCCTGCCGCTGTGGCCCGCTTCGATCCGTTGGGCAGCGCCCGTCTTCGCGTCGTCACCGGAGAGAACGAATATCTGCTGGGCCATCTTCGGGCGGGCGATCTCGACATGGTCATCGGCCGCCTGCCCGCCCCGTCGGCCATGCAGGGTCTGAACTTCGAACCCCTCTACCGCGAACGCGTCGCGCTGGTCGTCGCCCAGAAGCACCCCCTGGCGCGTCGACAGACCCTTGGCGGGGCGGATCTAGCCGCCTTCACCCTTCTGGTCCCCGGCCCTGGCGCCATTATCCGGCCCCTGTTCGAGCGTCTCTTCACCGAACAGGGGCTGCCCCTTCCCGGGAAGGTGATCGAAACGGTCTCGGACAGTTTCGGCCGTGCCTATGTCCGCGACCATGCCGCGGTCTGGGTCATCTCTCGGGGGGTGGTGGCGGCCGACCTGCGCGACGGCAGCCTTGTAGAGCTGCCGGTCGACACGGCGACGACGCTGGGCGCGGTCGGGCTGACGCTTCGCCGCGGCGAACCCCTCTCGCCCGAGGTCGAGGCCTTCGCCGAGACGCTGCGGGCAACGGCCGCCCGGCTTCATGCCGCGGATACCCGCGCGGGCCCGGGCGAAGGCGCCTAAGGCCGACGCATCACGACGCGCAGAAGCCCCGAGAGGGCAAAGGCGGCGGCGGCCGCGACGACGATGCCGGGCCCGGCCGGCGTGTCGGCCAGAAACGACAGGCCAAGTCCCGCCGCAACCGACAGCGCACCGATCAGCGTCGCCAGAAGCGCCATGGCCTCGGGCGTGCGCGCGAAGGGGCGCGCGGCGGCGGCAGGAATGACCAGCATCGCCGAGATGAGAAGCGCCCCGACGATCTTGATCGCAAGCGCCACCACCAGCGCCAGGGTGAACATGAGGACCGCCCCGTCGCGGCGCACCGAAATGCCGGAGGCCACCGCCAGATCGCGGCTGAGCGTTGCCAGCAAGAGCGCCGACCAGCGCCACCCGAGAAGTCCCCACACAACCGCCGCCCCTGTCCAGATCATGGCCAGATCGGCGCCGCCGACGGAAAGGATGTCGCCAAAGAGGTAGGTTTCGAGGCTGGGCCGCGGCCCCGGCACCATCGCCGCCGCCACGACACCAAGACCAAGCGCCGCGTGCGAAATCACGCCAAGAAGGGTGTCCACGGCCAGAACCCTTCCGCTGACGAAGGCCAGAAGGGCCGCGGTCGCGGCGGCGACGACAAGTGTGCCAAGAACCACCGAGACCGAGAAGGCCAGGGAAAGCGCGATGCCAAGGATGGCCGCATGCGCAATGGCGTCGCCGAAGAAGGCCATCCGCCGCCAGACCACGAAACAGCCAAGGGGCCCGGTCGCCAGCACAAGCCCGATACCGGCGCCAAGGGCGGTCAGGAACAACGACAGAAGAACGCTCATCGCCTTACCCCCCTACCGGCCGGGCCGGAGGCGCCGGCGCCCGCGTCACCCGATGCCAGGCCGCTCTTGCCCTGCCCCACTTCGCCCGCGCCTTCGCCCCTGCCCG
>RFGD01000418.1 GCA_003696705.1 Alphaproteobacteria bacterium
CAAGGGCACGCCGGTAATGTGAGGGCATCTGCTCGTGGGGGGCGGGCTTGGTGGCGAGGCGTGCTGGAGGCGCTGACGCCCCGCGAACGGCCGGTGGCTGCTACACCGCCGGCCGTTCGGTGCCCGTCCCATGTCACGGATGTGAAATGAACTGGTATCGGGGGGAACTCGGTGATGGCGCGTATCGCGTTCTGGAATTTTGCAGACGGCGGCTGGGTGGCCGCCGATTCCGAGACCCGCGACGGGGTCGCGCAGGACGGCGCCTACGAGAACGGCGCGCATGCCGCGGGCGGCTCGGCCGTCTTCGACGGCTGCGACGACCATGTCGCGGTCCCGGGCGACGAGGCATTCCGGCTTGACGCGGGCGTGCTCGAGGTCGTTTTCACGCCGGCCGAAGTTCCGGCGGCCGGGACCGAGCAGGCGGTGCTTTCCCATGGGGCGGGCGATGGGGAAGAGGGTGGCTTCGCCATCAGCATCTGTCCCGACGGGGTCGTCGCGATCCGTCACGAGACGCCCGACGGGTGCGAGTATATCGTCACGCCTGCCGGCTTCTTCTCCGAGGGCGACAATCTGCGGGTCCTCTATGCCTGGGACGGCGAGGACGGCGGCCGTTACGAGGTCGTGAACGTCTCGACCGGAGAGACGATGGACGGCCCCGTCATGGCCGGTCTGACCATGGACACGTCCACCGAGGACGATGCCGAGGCCGCGCCGTGGGTATTCGGTGCCGCCCCGACGGGCGAGGACGCGGGCGGCGCGCTTGGCAGTTTCTACAAGGGTACGATTGAACAGGTTTCCATTTCCGGTGTCCCCATGTCAGCGGGGGGCGACGGCATTGTCGAGGGCTCGGGCGGCGACGATCTGATCGACGCGGCCTATGCGGGCGATCCCGACGGCGACATGATCGACGCCGGCGACGCCATCCTTCCTGGCGCGAGCCCCGACGATGACGTCGTTCATGCCGGCGCCGGCGATGACGTGGTCAAGGCCGGGGCGGGCGACGATCTGGTCTATGGCGGCGACGGGGACGACGTCGTCTATGGCGGCGACGGCAATGACGTCATCCACGGCGACGGTGGAAATTTCGGCCTTGTCGGCGGCGGCAGCGGGCACGGCGGTTCCGGGCACGACGGTTCCGGGGACGGGGGCACGGGCCGGGGTTCGGGCGGCGGACAGGATGCCCTCGGCCACGACGACACCCTGTTCGGCGGGCGCGGCAACGACGTGATCTACGGGGAAGAGGGTGACGACCGTATCCACGGCGGCGACGGCGACGACACCATTCATGGGGGTGTCGGCAACGATTATGCCTCGGGGGATGACGGCGACGACACGCTCTATCTTGGTGACGGTGACGACAAGGGTTCCGGCGATGC
>RFGD01000419.1 GCA_003696705.1 Alphaproteobacteria bacterium
CCCCGTCTCGGGCGGCCGCACCGCATGCTTCGTCCACCTCTACGCCCCGGACGACGTGGACGACGACGTGCGGGCGTGGCTGACGGAGTCGTTCCTCGGCGCTCCGGACGAGCCCTTGCAATCCCGCTCCACACCCAGATGATGCGGTGGCATGGATGGCTTCGACGTGGTGCGCGTCGCGGCGGCGTGGGCGAGCATCGCGTCGCGGGTACGGATCTGCAGCCGACGACGCTCAGCCTTCGAGAGCCCGCCGACGCACGATCCTTGCCAGCGCCGTCGCCGCAGCCGGGGTGAGCGCCACCACGCTCGTCCCTGTTCACCGCTGTCGTCGCCTCGTTGCCCACGCATGAGTACGCACCCACGAGCACCGGTGAACGTGACACCCGAATCGCGATCAGCGACCAGATCCCCGACCGGCTGCGAGTAGCCCAGCCAGCCCCTTCATCGGGAGCAAGATCGGGCAGCACACACAGATAGTCACCGAGACGGTGTGCACGATTTCTGGGGCTTCCCGCAGCGCTGTTCGTGCGTACGGGAGTCACGGGAGGAGGGCCCGCCCTGGGCGTTCCGGCCCGGTGGCGCCCGGGCGCTCAACCGGGGCCGACTGCGGGTGAGACTCCTGGTGGGTGGCTCTGGCAGCTGGCATGTGGGGACAATCGGTCGGATCTGCTCGCGTGCCATGGGGGCGCGGCTCGCAGCCGTCCGGCTTCGTTCGGGGTCCCCGAGAACTGCACAGCACCGCAGGGAGCGACCCCTGGGACGGACTCCGGGAGCGTCAGCGGGACTAGCTCAGGGAGCACCTTCGGGAGTGGCGGCGACGAACCCCGTCCCGAGTGCCCGGCCGGAGGCGGAATGCTCTTTCGCTGTGAAAGGGCGCGGGGATCGGGCTCTCGATGGTCGAGTGACAATACTCGTGATTGGTCAGTACACCCGATGCTGAGAAGACCGACGCGGTGCGTCTGGTCCGCCAAATGGACCCCTTGTGGGCGCAAGGGGCCCATGATACCGTCACGCGCGTTGCCGTCGACGGGACGGGCGGTCATAGCGATGGCCCCAGTCGGCACCGGGGAGGACCCGTGAAGTATCCGGCTATTCGCGCCGCTTTTGCGATTGTTGTGATGCTCATGGGCGTATCGACGTTGCCGACTGTGGGCGCCAGCGATGGAGGGCTGGGACCGCACCCCGACGGGGATGTGGCCGCCAGCGATGACACTGCAACGGTCCTCGGTCCAGAGGCAGCCCTCGAGATGACGGCTCGCAGCCTGGCCGATGAAGCGGGTGTGTCCTATGAGGACGCCCTCGGACTGGTTGAGTACCAGCAGCGAGCTACAGGGCTACTTACCCAACTCAGCGATGATGGTCTCTTGGAAAGTAGCTTCGCAGGGAGCGAGTTCGTCGGAGATTCTGCCGCCATGATCTGGTACTTCAAAGGCGAACCCTTGGCCGACTATCCTGCGCTAGCAGCACAGGCGGGTGTGGGTGGCGTGCAAATCCAAACTGGGCAGCCGTACTCTCTGGACGAGCTCGTGGATCGCCAGGATGCAGTCCATGATGCTGTGGTCGCGCTCGGATATGAGAACGCGTACTCGTACTTCGATCTCGCATCCCAGGCCATCACAGTCGAGGTTTCTGACGGTCCCACGCTGGCGGTTTCAGCCGGTGCGAGAGAAGCCAGCGTGCGCGACGCAGTCGCGGACCGTGAAGGGAACATCGACGTAGATCTCAGGATCATTGACATGCCCGATGGGCCCCGCATGGAGCTGACTCATGCGCACGGTGGCGCGTGGTTCCGGGACGATGGTGTCAACGAATGCACGTCTGCGTTCATTGCGAGCGGATCTGCCGGGTACCGGCCGCTCACTGCAGCACACTGTGAAGGTCTCAATCAACTGGCGGACGCAGGCAGTGGTTCCAGTTTCTCTGCACCCTAGGCTGGGGAACACATCGGCAACTGGGGGGACGTCGAGTTCCACACGTCTTCACATACGGGCTATGCGCAGTTCTGTGCCACCAACGCGATTCGCTACACGGTCACGGGCCGAGTCGCCAATACCGCTATCTCGGTCGACGCCTACATATGTCGGTACGGCCGGAGCAGCGGAAACCAGGACTGCGGATGGGTCGACGTGATCAATACGAATGCGACCTTCACCCGGGGCGGGTGTGGATGTTCGGTAACGGCCCAGCACATGGTGGATGCGAGAAGCATCGCAGTGATCGGCGGCGACAGCGGAGGTCCGGTCTACGCGAGCACGGTCGCATGGGGGATCACAAATGGGACAAGGAACTCCAACGGGAACTTCGTCTTCAGCAAGATCCAGAACGCGGAACTGGGACTAGGGGTGACCGTTGCGTACTAGCGCGAGAACCGAGGAGGGCCCTGCCGGGAGCCCAGCAACAGGGTGGGGCCTGCGCGCCCGCCGGTCAGTAGGTGTGTATCTCGTGTCCGCGATGACATTGTTTGCGCTCCCGGCCTGTTCGAGTGGTTCAGCAGCGACTTCTGGCAACCCCGGATCTGCTGCCGATGGCGTTGAGTTTGGGACTGAAGGCTCCCCATCGGCCACACAGCCGACAAGTCCACCGTTCGATCAGCCGAGGCCCACGCAGGAACCAGGAGCCAGCCTTGAACATGGCCAACTCGCGCTCGTGGCCGTGGAACTCAGCGAGGACAGCGTCATTCCTGCAGTTGGCGTTTCAGGTGGGACGATCTCCGTTGGCGAGCGATGTGTCACGTATGAAGTTCCAGGCGGCAACATGCAGACCACGCTCATCTGGTTCGAGGGAATGGCACACATGGACTCCGACGGATCGGCAGTGCTTTTCTCCCGAACCGACGGCGCTGTTGTGTCCTTGGAGGATGGAGCACGCGTCGACTTCTTCGGCCTGCCTGTTGATGTGCTCGAGGAGATGATCGTCGCTCCCTACGAGGACTGCCCGGAAGACCGTTTCCTGGTCTATGAGCCGGTCCGCGTCCCGTGAGTCACCAGCACATGAAGGAGTCCTGCGGAGGCGGGCAGTGCGGCGCGCGAAACCTGTGGGGCTCGGAAATCCCATCGCCGCCCGCCCACGGCACCATCAGCACCTACATCGTCACCGCATCACGAGCCGCCCGCGTCGACCACAGCGCCACCGACGAACCCCCGCCATCGCCGGCCCGTGTGTATCCCGCGCGGCTCGTCGCGCTGCCCTTTTGAAGTCGAGGCAGGGCCGGAAGACCAGGCCCCTCAGCTTCCGCCCGGCCCGGGGTCGCCGGGACGCTCTTGCCCAGCACGAGTGTCAGGGTGGCACCGGTGCCGACGGTGGGCGGGTGGTTGGTGATGGGGGCGATCCTCGAGCACTTCGCCGCTGGCCGCCACCGGGCGCGGCCGGCTTGTCGCCGGGGTCGATGCGGATGGGGTACCAGGTGCCGTCGGTGCGTCGCCGCAGCTGGATGACCCCGGTGTGGACCTGGGTGTGGCAGTGGGCGCAGAGTGAGGCGAGTTGGTCGATGTCGGTGCGCCCACCGTCGGCGTAGGGTTCGACGTGGTGGGCATGGGTGTGGGCGAAGGGCGCTCCGCACACGACACAGCCGCCGTCGCGTAGGGCCAAGGCGATGCGTTGGGCGGTGTCGGCGAGGCGGCGGGAGCGGCCGAGCCACAGGGGCCGGCCCGGCCCGGCGAAGAGCGCTCCGCTGATGCGGGTGTCGTAGCGCTCGATCAGCCGGGCCAGCAGGGTCGGTGGGACGGGTCCGGCATCGACGATCTCACAGCGCCCCTCGGGCTCGGTACCAGCCAGCACGCCGACATCGGCCACCGCCACGAGCTCCAGGCGGGCCCGGCCGGACCCGCCGGTGTCAACCGGGAGATCGCGGTCGGACTCGACGGGTGAGTCGACGCCGAGGAGGCGGGTGAAGGCGTCGGCGCGTCGCTGCTCTACGGAGCGCACGGCGTCGGGGGTGCCGTCGCGGCCGCCGTCGTGGCGCCACAGGCGATCCATCTCGGTGTCGAGGACCTGGGCGACCTGGGCGCCGGTGACGCCGTCGAGTTCGAACCCGAAGCGCCACATGCCCGAGCCGGTGTCGCGGTGGCGCCAGCCGCGGCGCCGGCGTCGCTGACGCGCCAGACGCGCCTGCACATCGGCCGCCGTCTCCCGCTTCGTCAACCAGCGCTCCACCGTCCGCCGGGCGCCGTCGGCATCGGCGCCCGCCACCAGGTCCAGCAGCTCGCCCTCGACGGCCTCGGTCCCGGCCCGGCCCGCGGCGTCCACCAACACGTCGGCCGTCTCGGCGTTGAGCCGACCCGCAGACAAGGCATCGGTGACCGCCGGCATCTCCCCCAACACCGCCGCGCGCTTCTTGGCGCGGCGCGCCTCACGCTCCGAGCACCCCGAGACCGTCTTCCACGACGAGGCCCCATCGGCGCCGCTGTCACCCAAGGCGTCGATGGCGGCGGTGGCCTTGACCCGGACCGCGGCGCACGCCGCTTCCAGGGCCGCCACCGCCCCCAACAACTCGACCAGTCGGCGCCGACCCCAGCCCGCCAGCTCCACACCGGCCAGAGCCTCGGCCGCCTCGGCCAAGCCCGCCACCGCATCCGGCGCGCCGGCAGCGTCCGCTACGCACGCCGCGCCACCGGCAGGACCGGGACGCTCGAGCACACCGGAAGCGAACATGTGTTCGATACTAGCGAGCCGACGGGTGGGAAGCAACCCGGGGCACCCCCTGGTGGATATGGCATGGCACCCGGCCTCCGCTGATCCGCCGCCAACCGAGGTTTCCGCTCAGCCGAGGAGGGCGAGGTCGCGCCGGATGTAGCGGAGGTGGGCCCATTCCTCTTCGAGGATCACCCGCACGCAGGCGCCGACGGTGGGATGCCAGTCCTCGATGCCCCACGGGTTGTCCCGCTCCTCGGCAAGCAATTGCGGCGTCACGGTGGCCAGGAAGTCGGTCACCATCTGCTGCCTCTCCGCTCGCACGGCGAGAATCTCGTCGAATGCCGGCGTGTCGGACCGGAAGATCGACATGTCGAAACCGATCTCGGCGGCGCTGGAGAAGATCTGTCCGATCTCGTGGAACGGCTGGTCGATCCGCAGGATCGCGCCCCGGAGCCATGCGTCGGTCACCAGCACGAGGTGGCGGAGGGTCTGGGCGAGCGACCACTCGTCCTGGACATGGGCGTCGATCAGGGCCGGGGGCGTCGTCGTCACCGTCGTCTCCCACGCGGCCTGCACCGCGACCCAGGCGTCCCGGAGGCCCTCGGGCGTCTGTGCGTTCCGCAGGTGGCGGCCGGGGAAGCGCCGGTCGAGCTCGGCGTCCACGAGCGGTACCACGTCGACACCGTTCACGATGAGGGTGCCGAAGAAGAGGTCGGGGCTGTCGATGTCGAGTCCCCCCACGTCGACGCTGCGCATGGTCACCGCGCTGAAGTCGCAGCCGCGGAAGACGGCGCCCCGGAAGTTGGTCCTGTAGAAGCTCGCGCCCTCGAA
>RFGD01000420.1 GCA_003696705.1 Alphaproteobacteria bacterium
CCGGTTCTTCGGCCACGTTTTCAACCGCTTCCGCAACAGGCTCGGCCGCCGTTTCGGCTTCGGCCCCTTTCTTGCGGGTCGAGCGGCGGCGGGTCGCCGGTTTCTTCGGCTTCGCTTCGCCCGCGTCGGCCGCCGCCTCTGCGCTCGCCTCCTCGTCCGGCGAAGACGCCGCGGCCTCCTCGACCGAGCCGTCGCCTTCCGCCTCGGTTTCCGTCGGCGCGGCCGTCTTCCGGCTTCGGGTGCTGCGCGTCGTCTTCCGGCTCTTGCGCTTCGGGGGGGCCTCCGCGGCCTCGGCCGTGCCGGCTTCTTCCGCAGGCGGGGTTGCATCCCCGGCGGCGCCTTCGCCGACTTCGGCAGGCTTCTCGGCCTCGGGCGCACCCGCGGCCTCGGTTGCCTCGACGGCGACGCTCGTCTCGCCCTCGGCCGGGGCTGCCTCGTCTGCGCCTTCCACCTCGGCCTCGGCCTGCGGCGCGGCGGTCTGCGCCTCGGCACCGCTGCCCTTGCGGCGGCGGCGGCGGCGGCGCTTCTTGCGGCCCTGGCCGGATGCGGTCTGCTCTTCCTCGGCCGTGGCCTGTTCCTCGTCCTCGACCTCGGGCATGTCGGCCAGATCGATCGAGACGACGGGTGCCTTGCGCGCCACCGGGCGGGTGGCCGACTTGAAGCGTTCGATCTCGAAATCCGGGCTCGTCAGGCCGATCTCGGCCTGAATGCGCACCGCCATTCCGAAACGTTCCTCGATCATCGCGATGCGCTCGCGCTTCTCGTTCACAAGGAAGTTCGCCACCTCGACGGGCACCTTCAGAAGCACCTCGCGCGAGCGGCCGCGCACGCCTTCCTCCTCGAGCTGGCGCAGAATCGACAGGGCCAGGTTCTCGTGCGAGCGCTGAAGCCCCGTGCCGTGACAGTGCGGGCACGGCATGGTCGTGGCTTCGAGCATGCCCGGCCGCAGCCGCTGCCGGCTCATCTCGAGAAGTCCGAAGCCCGAGATGCGGCCGACCTGGATGCGGGCCCTGTCCGACTTCAGCTTTTCCTTGAAGCGCTTCTCGACGGCGGCGTTGTTCTTGCGCTCGTCCATGTCGATGAAGTCGATGACGATCAACCCGGCCAGGTCGCGCAGCTTGAGCTGGCGGGCGATCTCCTCGGCCGCCTCGAGGTTCGTCTTGAGCGCCGTATCCTCGATCGAGCCCTCTTTCGTCGATCGGCCGGAGTTCACGTCAATCGCGACCAGCGCTTCCGTCACGCCGATGACGATGTAGCCCCCCGACGGCAATTGCACGACGGGGTTGAACATTGCCGCAAGGTAGCTTTCGACGTTGTAGCGTGCAAAGAGCGGCAAGGGATCGTCGTAGAGCTTCACGTTCTTGGCGTGCGAAGGCATGATCATCTTCATGAAGTCCTTCGCGGTGCGATAGCCTTCCTCGCCCTCGACCAGAACCTCTTCGATCTCGCGGCTGTAGAGGTCGCGGATCGCGCGCTTGATGAGGTTGCCTTCCTCGTAGATCTGGGCCGGGGCGACGGATTTGAGCGTCAGCTCCCGGATCTGCTCCCACAGGCGCAAGAGATACTCGTAGTCGCGCTTGATCTCGGCCTTGGTGCGCTTGGCGCCGGCCGTGCGGATGATGAGGCCCGCACCCTCGGGGACGGTCAGTTCCGCGGCGATCTCCTTGAGGCGCTTGCGGTCGGCCGCGTTGGTGATCTTGCGGCTGATGCCACCGCCGCGGGCGGTGTTGGGCATGAGCACGCAATAGCGCCCGGCAAGGCTCAGATAGGTCGTGAGGGCCGCGCCCTTGTTGCCGCGTTCTTCCTTGACGACCTGGACCAGCATGATCTGCCGGACCTTGATGACCTCCTGGATCTTGTACTTGCGGCGCGGCCGGCGCCGGCGGCGAATCTCGGCCGCTTCCTCGGCGGTTTCGGTCGCCTCGTCCTCGATTTCCTCGATCTCGCCGTCGGCCGGCTCGGCTTCGGCTTCCGCGGCTTCTGCCGCGCCGTCCCCGGCGCCCTCGTCCCCGGCGGGCTTCACGGCCGCGCCCACTTCGGGCGCCTCCTCGGCCGGTGTCTCGGCCTCTTCCCCGGCCGCGGCTTCGGCTGCCGCTTCGGCTCCGGCTTCGGCTGCGCCAACCTTGTCGACCCCGGTGACCGCGATGGGCTCGGCGTCCTCGGGGATCTCGAGAACCTCGAGCGCCTCGGGCGTCGAGCGCGACTGCGCGTCTTCGGCGCCGGCCGCCTCGGCCTTCGCGCGGCTGCGGCGGACGCGGCGCGACCTGCCCGCGGACCGGCCGCCCTCTTCATCCTCGGCGCCGCGGGCGGCTTCTTCCTGCTCGGCCTCGCGCTCCTCGGCCAGAAGCGCCTCTCGGTCGGCGACCGGAATCTGATAGTAGTCGGGGTGGATCTCGGAAAAGGCCAGGAAACCGTGCCGGTTTCCCCCATAATCGACGAAGGCCGCCTGAAGCGACGGCTCGACGCGTGTTACCTTGGCGAGATAGATGTTGCCGGCGAGCTGACGCCGGGAAGCCGATTCGAAGTCGAACTCCTCGACCTTGTTACCGTCGACCACCACGACCCGCGTTTCCTCGGGGTGGGTGGCATCGATGAGCATTTTCTTTGCCATGTTGTCCGTTCACGCCGGAACGGGGCCGCGCGGCCAGTGCCGCACCCCCTTCGTTCCGGGATGCCTGATAGGGCGAATGCGCGACCGATGCGGGGCGCGGCGGCCGGTGCGGCCTGTCCTGCTAGCCCTCGTGACATCCCGATACTGCGCATCGCGGTTCTTCTCTCTGGCGCCGGAAGCGCCTGTTTTTCAATCCCTTGCGGGGTCTTCCGGCGCGCCCCGGAGGGGCGTGCCTTCGCCGCGCGACCCGCTTCCTTGCCCGGAAGGGCGCCGGTTGGCGTGGAATCTCGACGTGACGGCCCCGGTGCCGCAAGCGGGCGGGTCCGTCCCACCTACATAAAGGCACAAGTCGGGCCGATACAATGGCTAAGTTGCCTGACCGGGCGACGATGGAATGCGCCCGCCCGGCGTGGCGGCCTCAGCGAAGGTATTGCGACCGGCTCAGGCCGTATTTCGCCATCTTCTCGTTCAGCGTCCGGCGCGGCAGGCACAGTTCCTGCATCACGGCCGAGATCGAGCCCTTGTGCCGGCGCATGGTATTGTCGATCAGCATGCGTTCGAAGGCCTCGACATATTCCTTGAGCGGCTTGCCCTCGGTGGTGACGGCTTCGGCCGCCATGTCGGCATTGTCGGCCATGAGAAGGGATGCGATCGAACCGCTGCCGCGGCGGTTCTGCAGGACGGCGCGCTCGGCCACGTTGATGAGCTGGCGCACGTTCCCGGGCCACGGCGCCTGCAGAAGCTGAGCTGCCTCTTGCGCCGTCACCTCGGGCGCATCGCAGCCGTATTCCTCGGCGAACTGTTCGGCGAAGCGGTTGAACAGCGTCAGGATGTCCTCGCCGCGCTTGCGCAGCGGCGGCAACGTGATGCGCATGGCCGCAAGCCGGAAGAACAGGTCCGGCCGCAGCATGTCCTCGCAGGTCTTGTCCTGCTCGTGCAGGTTGCAGATGGCGATGATGCGCGTCTCGGGCGGGGTGCCCTGCTCGTTGAGGAAGGTCAGAAGCCGCGCCTGAAGCGTCGGCGGCAGCGTCTCGATGTCCTCGAGGACAACCGTGCCGCCGCGCGCCTCCTCGACAAGCGGAAGGGGCTCGCCCTCTTCGGCGGGGCCGAAGATGCGGCGCTGGAGCGTGTCGGGGTCGTAGGCCGCGCACGAGATCGACACCAGCTTGCGACCGGCGCGCGGCCCGACCGCATGCAGCGCATGCGCGACAAGGGTCTTGCCGGTGCCCGTCTCGCCGTCGATGAACACGTGGCTGTCCGCCTGCCCGAGGTCGAGGATGTCCTCGCGCAGCCGCTCCATCGGCTCGGAGGTGCCGACAAGCTTGCGCACAAGGACCGTGCCATCGGAAAGTTCGCGCCGCAGCGCCCGGTTGTCGAGCGTCAGGCGCCGCGCCTGCGTCGCCCGGCGCGCAAGATCCGTCATGCGGTCCGGGTTGAACGGTTTCTCGAGGAAATCGTAGGCCCCAAGGCGCATCGCCTCGACCGCCATGGGCACATCCCCGTGCCCCGTGATCATGATGACGGGCAGCGAACTGTCCATGCTCATGAGACGCTTCAGAAATGCCATGCCATCCATGCCCGGCATCTTGATGTCCGAAATCACGATGCCCCGATATTCGGGCGTGATGACCTTGAGCGCCTCCTCGGCCGACGCGAAGGTTTCCGTGTCGAAGCCGCTCAGTGCCAGCCACTGGCTGATGGACTGACGCATGTCCTTTTCGTCGTCGACGATGGCAATCTTGATTACATCAGCCATGTTGAACCACCCTATCCTGTCTTTATCTTGCCCGTGGCAGCGTCACCCTTCGCCCCGCCCGCCTCGGCGCGGCCTTCCGTGGCGCCGGCGGGCGCCTCCGTCGTCTCGGCCGGTGCCTTGCCCGCGCCCTTTCGCTGGTCAGCCAGAAGCGGAAGCTGGACCTCGAACACGGCGCCGTGGGGTTCGGCGTTGCGGGCCACCAGCCTGCCGCCGTGGTCGGCCACGATCCCCGAGGAGATGGCCAGGCCCAGCCCGACCCCTTCGCCAGGCTTCTTTGTTGTGTAGAAGGGCTCGAACAGCTCGTCCAGATCCTCGAGCCCGGGGCCGTTGTCACGCACGACCAGAGTCGCCGTCTCGCCCGAGGTGACGATGATCGCGATCTCGGCGTCGTCCTGCCCCGACGTCGCGTCGAGCGCATTGCGAAGAAGGTTGATCACGACCTGTTCAAGCCGGATGCGGTCGCCAAGCACCATGACCTTCTCTTTCGGCAGGACCGTTTCGATGTGGACCTTCCGGAGCTTGAGCTGCGGCTCCATCATGGCAAGCGCCGAGGAAACGACATCGCGAAGGGCGACGGGTTCGAAGGCCTCGCCGCCCTTGCGGGCATAGCTCTTGAGCTGCCGCGTGATATGTCCCATCCGCTCGATCAGGTCGTCGATCCGCTGGAACGAGGAAAGCGCCTCGTCCGGTCGCCGACGCTGCAACAACAGCTTGGCGCCGGCAAGGTAGGTCTTCATGGCGGCCAGAGGCTGGTTGAGCTCGTGACTGACGGCAGCCGACATTTCGCCCAGGGCGGCAAGTTTCTGGCTTTGCGCAAGGCTTTGCTCGGCAAACTTCAGGCTTTTCTGCACCTTTTCCCGCTCGGCGATTTCCCGCTGAAGCCGCGCGTTCAGTCGGCGAAGCTCTGCCGACTCGCGGACAAGAAGCGCCGTGCGGAACTCTGCGCGGCGGTTCAGGATGTAGAAGGTCAGCGCCAGAAGCATGGCAAAGCCCATGATCTCGATCGCCAGGAACCCGTTCACCCGCTCGCGCACCGAATCGTATGCGGTGAAGGACGTAAGCCGCCAACCCTGGAAGGGGATGCGCGCATCCAGCCGCATGACCGCGACGCCGCGGAAATAGGCGTCCGGCTCTCCGCCGCCGAAATCGGCCGCCGCGCCCTCGAGCGCGCGCGAGATCGCCGAGGGCGGCGAGCGCGTCTGCAGCGCCTCGGCCACCGTCCGGCCCTTCCAGTAGGGATCGGTGGCCAGGATGATGCGCCCTTCGCTGTCGGTGACGAGCACGGCCTCGGTCGTTCCCACCCAGCTGCGCTCGAGCTTGCCGAGATCGACCTCGACCACGATCACGCCGATGCCGCGCTTGTCGCTGTCGACCCGGCGCGAATAGAAGAAGCGGAAGGCGCCCGTTTCCTGCTCGGCCAGGGTGAACACGGTGTCGCTTGACCGCAGGGCGTTGATGAAAAAGGGCTCGTTGCGCAAGGTCTCGCCCAGCCGGACGCGATCGGATGCCGCCACCACCCGCCCGCTGCCGTCGAGCAGCATGAGCGAGGCCGCCCCGATTTCATCGCGGTAGGAGATGAGCCGCTGCGACGTCGCCGCATAATCCTCGGAACCAAGCGACGTGATCATCACCGGGTCGCGCGCCAAGAGAAGCGGCACCACGGAATTGCGCTGCAACTCGGTCGTGATGGCCGCCGAGTAGAGGGCTAGCCGAAGCTCGGCCCGCGAGCGCGTCGTCTCGGTGAAACGCTGGGTCAGAAAGGCGTTCGTCACCCACACCACGACCACCGCCAGCGCCACGACGGCCAGCACGACATAGCGTGCGACCCGCGGGCTTGGCCGCGAGCGCCTGGGCTCGCTCGGCTCGGCTGCGACGATCTCCTTCGACATCAGAGGGGAATCTAGGCGCGAAGATCGACCGGAACAAGGCGACCCGATGGCGTCACGCTGGCGCCAGTGCGTCAACGATGGAGGTGAACAGCCGAAGCCCGTCCGTGCCCCCCTGCGCCGGATCGACCCGGCGCTCGGGATGCGGCATCATCCCCAGGACGCGCCGGTTTTCGGACAGGACGCCGGCAATCGAGCCGACCGAACCGTTCGGATTGTGCGCATAGGTGAAGGCGATGCGGTCGGCATCGCGCAGCGCCGCAAGCTCGGCCTCGCTGACCTGATAGTTGCCGTCGTGATGGGCGATGGGAATGCGGATTTCCTCGCCGCGGGCATAGTTCCGGGTAAAGGGGCTGTCGGTCGTCTCGACGATCAGGGGCTCGGTCCGGCAGATGAACTTGAGCCCGGCGTTGCGCATCAGCGCCCCCGGCAGAAGCCCCGTTTCCGTGAGCACCTGAAAGCCGTTGCAGATGCCGATGACCATGCCGCCGCGCCGGGCAAAATCGACGATGGCGCGCGCAATCGGCGAACGCGCCGCGATCGCGCCGCACCGAAGATAGTCGCCGAAGGAGAACCCTCCCGGGATCCCGACGATGTCGGTGCCGGCCGGGATCTCGGTTTCCTTGTGCCAGACCATGGCCGGCCGCCGACCGCTTGCGCGCTCGAAGGCGTCGGCAAGGTCGCGGTCGCAGTTCGAACCCGGAAAGACGATGACGGCTGCCTTCACGGCTCGATCTCCACCCGGTAGGTCTCGATGACGGTATTGGCCAGAAGCTTCTCGCACATTTCGCGGACCATCTCCTCGGCCCTGGCAGGGTCGCTCTCGGCCAGTTCGAGCTCGATCTCCTTGCCGACGCGCACCCCCTCGACGCCCGAGAACCCGAGCGCCCCCAGGGCGTGACGGACCGCCTCGCCCTGAGGATCGAGGACGCCTTTCTTCAGCATCACATGCACCTTGGCCTTCATCCTGGCCCCTCCGCGTTCAGTTGATGAGCTTCGGCTTCGACGTGCGCACATTGGCCGCCGGCAACACGCCCAGCCGCCGGGCCACCTCGCTGTAGGCATCGGCAAGATTGCCGAGGTCGCGCCGGAACACATCCTTGTCCAGCTTCTGGCCCGTCTCGATGTCCCAAAGCCGACAGCTGTCGGGGCTGATCTCGTCCGCCACGACAAGGCGCGGATAGTCGTTTTCCCAGATGCGGCCGATCTCGATCTTGAAGTCGACAAGACGGATGCGCGCCGCCAGCATCACGCCGGAAAGGAAGTCGTTGACCCGCAGCGCCAGCGAGATCATGTCGTCGAGTTCCTGCTGGCTGGCCCAGCCGAAGGCGATGATGTGCTCTTCGGTCACGAGCGGGTCGCCAAGGCTGTCGTCCTTGTAATAGAATTCCACGATGGGGCGCGGCAGTTGCGTCCCCTCGTCGATTCCGAGGCGCTTCGACATCGACCCTGCGGCGATGTTGCGCACCACCACTTCGAGCGGGATGATCTCGACCTGCCGGACAAGCTGTTCGCGCATGTTCAGCCGGCGAATGAAGTGTGTCGGCACGCCGATCGCGTTGAGCCCGGACATGAAGAACTCGGACAGGCGGTTGTTCAGAACGCCCTTGCCTTCGATCGTGGCACGCTTCTCGGCGTTGTAGGCAGTTGCCTCATCCTTGAAATACTGGACCAGCGTCCCGGGCTCGGGGCCTTCATAGAGGATCTTGGCCTTGCCCTCGTAAAGCTTCTTTCGACGTGCCATTGGGGTCATGTCCTGGGGTTGGAAACCGGCTCGGGGCGCGCGCACTTGCGGCCCGATGGCGTCCCTATAGGCCAAAGGCGACGGCGCGGCAAGCGAACCCCGCCCCCGACAGCGGCCACACGAACCCTTGCGGGGCCGGGCGCCAAAGGGCATATCTGCCGGGAAAACGCCATCTACGCGAGGTAACACGATGACGACGTTTGACGAGCGCGAGCAAGCCTTCGAAGCCAAGTATGCCCATGACGAGGAAATGCAGTTCAAGGCCCGCGCTCGCCGCAACAAGCTGGCCGGCCTCTGGGCGGCCGAGCTTCTTGGCAAGACGGGCGCCGACGCCGAAGCCTATGCGCTCGAGATCGTGAAGGCCGACCTTGAGGAAGCCGGCGACGTTGACGTCGTTGCCCGGCTCATGAAGGACCTTTCCAACCACGTCGACGAGGCGACGATCCGCAGCAAGCTTGCCGACCTCATGGCCGAGGCCAAGGCGCAGATCCTGTCCGAGGGCTGAGCGTCTCGGCCGGCGGCCCGGCTGCGCGGCGCCGGCCGGCCCCCGAGCCCTTGCGAAAGGGCCCCGGCAGGCCGTGACCGGCTTTGAGCGGGGCTCATGTCCGACATGAGGCGAATGCGTTTGCCTTGTGTCGGCGTTTGCCCTTAGAGACGGCCGAGCCTTCCGCAATTGGCCGAAGGCAAGTGGGACAAGGGCCGATGACCGATCTGTTGACACGTCTTCTGAAGGAACGCGACTGGCTGATGGCCGATGGTGCCACCGGCACGACGCTGTTCAACATGGGGCTTCAGTCCGGCGACGCGCCGGAGCTTTGGAACGTCGAGCATCCGGACCGCATCCGCACGCTTTACAGCGGCCCGGTTTCGGCCGGCAGCGACATCTTCCTGACCAACAGCTTCGGTGCGAACGCTTCCCGGCTGAAACTCCACGGGGCCGAGGGGCGCGTGCGCGAGCTGAACATGGCCGCCGCCGAGCTTGGGCGCGAGGTCGCCGACAAGGCGGGCCGGCCCGTCGTCGTCGCCGGCTCGATGGGGCCGACCGGCGAGATCATGGCGCCGATGGGCACGCTCGGCCGGGCCGAGGCGGTCGAGATCTTTCACGAGCAGGCCGAGGCCCTCAGGGACGGCGGCGTCGATGTCCTCTGGGTCGAGACCATATCGGCGCTCGAGGAATTCCGCGCCGCGGCCGAAGCCGCGCGGCGCGCCGACATGCCCTGGTGCGGCACGATGAGCTTCGACACCGCCGGCCGCACCATGATGGGCGTGACACCGGCCGAGTTCGTCGCCGCCGTCGAGGCGCTGCCGAACCCGCCGATCGGCTTCGGCGCCAACTGCGGCGTCGGCGCGTCCGATCTTCTGCGCACCGTCCTCGGGTTCGTCGCCGCCGGCACGGAACGGCCGATCATTGCCAAGGGCAACGCCGGCATCCCGAAATACGTGCACGGGCACATCCACTACGATGGCACGCCCGAACTGATGGCCGAATACGCCGTCCTGGCCCGCGATGCCGGCGCGCGCATCATCGGCGGTTGCTGCGGGACCACGGTCGAACACCTTGTCGCCATGCGCGCCGCGCTGGAAGAGCGTCCCCGCGGCCCGCGACCCACCCTTGACGTCATTGCCGCGGCGCTGGGGCCGTTCTCGTCGGCCAGCGACGGATCGGGCGAGGACGAGCCGCCCGCCCGCGCACGCCGCCGCCGCAGGCGCTGAACGTGTCGCGGCGCCGGCGTCCGCGTCGGCCCCGAACGCTGGCATGTCGCAAATCGCGCGGACGGGGTGCGACATTCCGCCCATAAGGAGCAAAGGCGCCGGCGGGTGGACCGCCGAACACCGAGGGAACCGGACCATGGCTGACGAAGAAGAAGACATCATCCTTTCCGAGCTCGACGACGACGAGCTGGTCCAGCAGATGCACGACGACCTCTACGACGGTCTCAAGGACGAAATCGAGGAAGGCGTGCATATCCTCCTCGATCGCGGCTGGGAGCCCTACCGGGTCCTGACCGAGGCGCTTGTCGGCGGCATGACCATCGTCGGCGAGGACTTCCGCGACGGCATCCTGTTCGTTCCCGAAGTGCTTCTGGCCGCCAACGCCATGAAGGCGGGCATGGCCATCCTGAAACCGCTTCTGGCCGAAACCGGCGCGCCGCGCGTCGGCAAGATGGTGATCGGCACCGTCAAGGGCGACATCCACGACATCGGCAAGAACCTTGTCAGCATGATGATGGAAGGCGCCGGCTTCGAGGTGGTGGACCTTGGCATCAACAACCCCGTCGAGAACTACCTCGAGGCGCTCGAGAAAGAGCAGCCCGACATCCTTGGCATGTCGGCGCTTCTGACGACCACGATGCCCTACATGAAGGTCGTCATCGACACCCTTGTCGAAAAGGGTATCCGCGACGACTATATCGTCCTTGTGGGCGGCGCCCCGCTGAACGAGGAATTCGGCCGGGCGATCGGCGCCGATGCCTATTGCCGGGATGCCGCCGTCGCGGTCGAGACGGCGAAGGAATTCATCGCCCGCAAGCACAACCAGATGGCCGCGGGCCAGGGCTGACCGGGCCGGGGTCTTCCCCGGTGCCGGGCGGCCAGGCGGCGCGGCCGACAGGGGAAGCCATGCGAAACGGGACCCGAACCGCTACCGACAGCCACATCGCCGACACGGGGGACGAGCCTGCCCCGCTGCCGGCCGATGCGGTCCTCGCCGACGAGGGCCTCGCGCCCGCCGACGCCGCGCGGCCCGGCCAGGTCCTTCTTCTGGCATGCGGCGCGCTGGCCCGGGAAATCCTTGCCCTGATCCGGGCGAACGGCTGGGACCACATGACCCTTGCCTGCCTTCCCGCCAAGCTCCACCTCTGGCCAGACCGCATCCCGGCCGCCGTCGAAGAGGCGGTGTCGCATCACCGCGACCGCTTCGAGCGGATCTTCGTCGTCTATGCCGACTGCGGCACCGGCGGCCGGCTTCAGGAAACCTGCCGCCGTCTTGGCGTCGAGATGGTCGAGGGGCCGCACTGTTACGCCTTCTTCGACGGGCTGGACGACTTCGCGGCGCGGGCAGAGGACGAGATTGGCACCTTCTAC
>RFGD01000421.1 GCA_003696705.1 Alphaproteobacteria bacterium
AAGCGAATGGCCCGGCTTCGCCTGGGCCGTCGAATAGACGAAATGGATCTCGATGGTATCGCCGGGCTCGAGATCGCCGTGCTCCGTCGCGCCGATCTCGTGCCCCACCGGCGCCAGATCGCCATCCGAGAGCTTCAGTTCGGCCTTGAAGCCGGTCCCGTAGCCGTGGCCATCCCCGTTGCCGGCATAGGTCGAGTAGCCCGGCCCCTTGTGCTCGGCGCTCTCGTGGAAATGGATGTCGCAGAGGTTCATCTCGGTGCGCGGCGGTGCATCCGAGAACTCGCGCGGGTTCGCACCGTCGCGGCGCGTGATGTCGCGCGGCGATTGCGGACCGTATCCCTTGCCCTCGGTCGCCTTGGCCAGCGCCGCGCGCTGCGCCGCGATGACCTCGTCGCCGACCATGTGTTCGCCCGTGGCTTCCGCCCATGCAGGCTGTGACGCACCGACAGCCGCCGCGAGCGCGACGGCGATGACATACTCTCTCATACTCTACTCCCTGGGGTTTCTTCTCGATCCCGCGACCATGGTGGCCGGGCGCGATGTTTCCTCTTGGTCGTGCCAAGAGGTCGCCGGGGCGCGCTGCCTGTGCCTGCACGCCGTCGGCTCGGGACCGTAACCCGTGCCGCGGTGGGCACGCTTGCGCGAATTGTCGCAGAACGTGGCGGACCCGTCGGAATGCGTGGTTTCCATTGCCGCGATTTTCGGGTAGAGGCGGCGGCATCTGCAAGCTCGGTCCTGCTCCGCGGGATATGCCCGGAATTGCAGGAAGGGCAGAGCTGCCCTATTTGTTTCATGCCCCACGAAGGGGCTGACGCGTTCGTTCCGCCAGGCCCACGGTTCGGACAGGATCATCTTACGGGGCCACGGGCATGGGGCCCGTTCGCAACCGAGCCGAATGGAAGTGTGACGGCTCAAGACAGGAAACGAAATGTTCGACATTCACAAGAAATCCATCGAGTGGGGCGGTGAGACGCTTACCCTCGAAACCGGCAAGATCGCGCGCCAGGCAGACGGCTCGGTCGTCGCCACCTATGGCGAAACCTCGGTCCTTGCCGCGGTGACCTTCGCGAAGGAAGCAAGACCCGACCAGGACTTCTTCCCGCTGACGGTCCACTACCAGGAAAAATACTACGCCGCCGGCAAGGTGCCGGGGGGCTTCTTCAAGCGCGAGGCCCGGCCGACCGAGAAGGAGACGCTGACGTCGCGCCTCATCGACCGGCCGATCCGCCCGCTGTTCGTCGAGGGCTTCAAGAACGAGGTCCTCGTGATGTGCACGGTCCTCAGCCACGACCTCGAGAACGACCCCGACATCGTGGCGATGATCGCCGCCTCGGCCGCGCTGACCATCTCGGGCGTGCCCTTCCTCGGGCCGATCGCCGGCTGCCGGGTCGGCTATGCCAACGGCGAGTATGTCCTCAACCCGAAGGTCGAGGACATGGACCAGCTGCGCATGAACCCCGAGCAGCGGCTGGACCTGGTCGTCGCCGGAACCCGCGACGCCGTGATGATGGTCGAATCGGAAGCCTACGAACTCTCCGAGGAAGAGATGCTGGGCGCCGTCCAGTTCGGCCATGAAGCGATGCAGCCGGTGATCGACCTCATCGTCGATCTGGCCGAAGAGGCGGCGAAACCGCCGTTCGAGTTCACGCCGCCCGACTACTCGGCGCTTTACGAGAAGGTGAAGTCGCTGGGCGAGGCCGACATGCGCGCCGCCTTCGCGATCCGCGACAAGCAGGAACGCCAGAAGGCGATCCAGGCCGCGCGCGAGGCCGTGCGCGCCCAGCTGACCGAGGACGAGCAGGCGGACAAGAACCTTGGCGCCGCCTTCAAGAAACTCGAAAGCGAGATCCTGCGCGGCGACATCATCTCGGGTGGCGCCCGCATCGACGGTCGCGACACGCGCACCGTGCGCCCCATCTCGGCCGAGGTCGGGCTTCTGCCCCGGACGCACGGCTCGGCGCTCTTTACCCGAGGCGAGACGCAGGCCCTGGTCGTGACGACTCTCGGCACCGGCGAGGACGAGCAGATCATCGACGCCCTGCACGGGAACTACCGCTCGGCCTTCATGCTGCACTACAACTTCCCGCCCTTCTCGGTCGGTGAAGTGGGCCGTGTCGGCCCTCCGGGTCGGCGCGAGATCGGTCACGGCAAGCTTGCCTGGCGCGCGCTTCAGGCCGTGCTTCCGGCGCCGACGGATTTCCCCTACACGATCCGCATCGTGTCCGAGATCACCGAATCGAACGGGTCGTCCTCGATGGCCACGGTCTGCGGCGCGTCGCTCAGCATGATGGACGCGGGCGTGCCGCTCAAGGCACCGGTCGCGGGTGTCGCCATGGGTCTCATCCTCGAGCCCGACGGGCGCTTCGCCGTCCTGACCGACATCCTCGGTGACGAGGACCACCTTGGCGACATGGACTTCAAGGTGGCCGGCACCAGGGAAGGCATCACCTCGCTGCAGATGGACATCAAGGTCGCGGGCATCACGCCCGAGATCATGCGCCAGGCCCTTGATCAGGCCAAGGAAGGCCGGATGCACATCCTGGGCGAGATGGCCAAGTCGCTGGGCGAAGCCCGGGCCGAGTTCTCGCAGCACGCGCCGCGGATCGAGACCATGCAGATCCCGACCGACAAGATCCGCGAGGTCATCGGCGCCGGCGGGAAGGTCATCCGCGAGATCGTCGAGGTGTCGGGCGCCAAGGTCGACATCAACGACGAGGGGATCATCAAGATCGCCTCGTCCGACCCCGAGGCGATCCGAAAGGCCCACGACATGATCCACGCCATCGTGGCAGAGCCCGAGGTCGGCAAGATCTACAAGGGCAAGGTCGTGAAGCTGGTCGACTTCGGCGCCTTCGTGAACTTCTTTGGAAAGCGCGACGGGCTTGTCCACATCAGCCAGATCGCGAAGCGTCGCCTCGGTCATCCGAGCGAGCTGCTGAAGGAAGGCCAGGAGGTCTTCGTGAAGCTTCTCGGCTTCGACGACCGCGGAAAGGTCCGTCTTGGCATGAAGATGGTGGACCAGGA
>RFGD01000422.1 GCA_003696705.1 Alphaproteobacteria bacterium
CCTCTGGTGGCTCCACTACGGGCTGCTGCAGCAGGGGCGCTATGCCGAGGCGCGGCGTATCCTCGGCGTGATGGAGGCGGACGCCGCCGCCAGCGGCTCCCGCCGCACCCGCTACCACCTGGCCCGGATGCGCGCCGCCCACCTGGTCGAGACGCGCCGGTGGGACGGCGACGCGGCGGCCCTCGCCGTGGACCTCACCGGGCTGAGCCCCGCGAGCGTCGCCGCGCACCACCTGGCCTCCGGCATGCGGGCCGTCGCCACGGGCGACCTGGCCGCCGCCCGCGCTGCGCGCGAGGCCATCCGGGCGGTGGAGGACGGTCCCGCAGCCGGCCAGGGACGGGAGAAGGCGGCCATCATGGGTCTGGAACTGGAGGCGCTGATCCGGCACGCCGAGGGGCAGACGGAGGCGGCGCTGGCGCTGCTGGCCGGGGCGGCCGAACGCGAGGCGGCGCTGCCCTACGAGTACGGCCCGCCGGACATCGTCAAGCCGTCGCACGAGCTCTACGGCGAGCTGCTGCTGGTGGCGGGGCGGCCGGCTGAGGCCCGCGCCCGGTTCGAGGCGGCGCTGGCGCGGGCGCCCCGCCGGGCGCTGTCGCTGCTGGGGCTGGCCCGCGCCGCCGAGGCCGCCGGCGACGCCGAGGCGGCCCGCACGGCCCTGGCCGACCTGGACACCGTCTGGCACCGCGCCGACGCCGACGTCCGCGAACTTCTCGCGCATCGGTAGGGGCGGCCGGGGATGGCGGCAACCCTTCGGGATACGGCGGCGTTACCTTGGCGCTCCGTGCGGCGGCCCGAGGGGGCGCCGCGTTGTCTTATCCGCCCGACCCCTGACGCCATGAGCCGTATCGTACTGTCCTGCCTGCTCGTTGTGACGGCGCTCGGCACCGCTTCGGCCCGGCCGGCCGCGGCGCAGCCTTCGCCTGCCGACACGGTGCGCCTGGATCTGCGCGGGGCCGTGGCGCGGGCGCTGGCCGTCAGCCCCGAGGTGGCCATCGAAGCCGCCGGGCAGCAGTATGCCGAGGCGCGGTACGGCCTGGCGCGCGCCAGCCGCTACCTGACCGAGTTCACCTTCAC
>RFGD01000423.1 GCA_003696705.1 Alphaproteobacteria bacterium
CGGCATCAAGGGCGGGCTTTCGGTCGTGATGCTGATGATGATTCCGGCGGACTTTCCGCACCTGGAGATGTTCCAGGCCGTCGTCATCGGTGTGATCATGCTCTCGACCTTCATCTATTCCGGCCTGCTGCTGTGGATCATCGCACGCAACCGCGAGGCCTTCGCCCGCGAACTGGCCGAGGAGGGCGGGCATCGCTGAAGCGGATGCTCCTTGCCGGCCCACACAAAAAAGGCCCCGCAGAGATGCGGGGCCTTTTTCACAATGAGGTGTCTGATGCCGGTTCTAGGGAGGGAGGGAGGAGGGAGCGACACCAGACAGGTACGAACCATAGCCATCCGGCGTGACAGGGCTGTGAAGGCCGCGTGAAGAAACCTTTAACTTGCCGCCGCTCCTGCGCGGACGCGCGCCAGCAGTCGTTCACCGAGATGCTTGCAGTCCAGCGCCACGCCGAGCGCGGCCGGCACCGAAAACAGCGTGATCACCGTCGAGAACATCAGCCCCCAGGACAGCGCCAGCGCCATCGGTGCGACGAAGGGGTCGAAGCCGCCCCAGCCATACGCGGTCGGCAGCAGACCGACGACGGTCGTAATTGCGGTCAGCAGCACCGCGCGCAGGCGTCGGCGTCCGCTTTCGATGATGGCCTCGCGCCACGGCGTGCCGGAATCGAGCTGCCGCTGGATGAACACGGCCATGACGAGCGATGCGTTGACGACAACCCCGGTCAGCGCGACGAAGCCCATCATCGCCATGAAGGACAGGGGCTCGCCGTGCAGGAAGAAGCCGACGATGATGCCGATCGCGCCGAACGGAATCGCCAGCATGACCAGGATCGGATAGCTGATGCGATTGAACTGAATGGCCAGGATGACGAAGATGCCGGCCAGCGCGAACAGGAAGCTGAAGGCGAGCCCGCGCACCGATTCCTGGCTGCGCTCCTCCTCGCCGCCCAGATGCACATGCACCGACCCGGCATCGCCTGCCAGCCACCGATCCTTCATCGCGGCGACGCGGTTGTTGAGCTCCTTGGAGGTGATGACCTTGCTGTCGACCTCGGCGGAGACATTGATGACGCGGTTGCCGTCCTTGTGCCGGATGCTGGTGGCGCCCGGGGTCTGTTCCAGATGCGCGATCCTGGAAAGCGGCACCAGGCCGCCGCGCTGATTCGGGATCTCTAGCTGCATCAGCGTATCCGGATCATGGCGCGCCGACTCCGGGAAGCGGATCGTTACATCGACCTCCTCCTTGCCGCGCTTGAGCGTGGAAACACGGATGCCGTCGAAGGCGGCGCGGATATGCGTCGCCGTCGTCGCCAGGTCCACACCGGCATAGGCTGCCAGCGCCCGATCGAGCACGATATGCAGCTCCGGATCACCCGGCTCCAGATCGCTTTCGATCGCATAGACGCCGTCGATCTTCGCAAGCATCGCCATCAGCCGCTTCGCCGTGCGCGTCATC
>RFGD01000424.1 GCA_003696705.1 Alphaproteobacteria bacterium
GATGACGCGACGCCCGATTTCGATGACTGTTTCGTTCATGCCGTGCGGTCGTCCTTCGCGGTCTAATGAGCGAAGATGTCCACGTCCGCCCAGCCGTTCAAGTCCAGAAGCGCCCGCGTGGGCAGGAACTCGAAGCAGGCCCGGGCGAGTTCGGTCCGCCCCTCGCGCGCGAGGCGTGCATCGAGCTCTTCGCGCAGCCGATGCAGATAGAGAACGTCCGACGCGGCATAGGCGATCTGCGCATCGGTCAGCGTCTCGGCGCCCCAGTCCGACGACTGTTGCTGTTTCGAGATGTCGACGCCCAGAAGCTCGGACAAGAGATACTTGAGGCCGTGGCGATCCGTGTAGGTCCGCGTCAGGTAAGAGGCGATCTTGGTGCAGTAGACAGGACGGCAGAGGACGCCGAAGGCATTGTAGAGCGCCGCAATGTCGAACCGCGCGAAGTGAAAAAGTTTCTCGACCTTCGGATCGCGAAGAAGCCGTTCGAGGTTGGGCGCGCTCGTCTGACCCTTGGCGATCTGGACAAGATGGGCGTCGCCGTCTCCGGCCGAAAGCTGCACGACGCAGAGCCTGTCGCGATGCGGGTTCAATCCCATCGTCTCGGTGTCGATCGCCACGACCGGACCAAGATCAAGCCCGTCGGGAAGATCACCCTTGTGAAGCACGTTGGCCACGTCCGCCCCTTTCCATTCGCGTCTTGGTGTTCTCTGGACCGCGCGCAAATTCGCACTTCCCACCGCCGGTGTAAACGGTCGGTCTCCCGCCCTGCCGGGGCCGCCGGTGCGATTCGGCGCGCCGAGGGCGCCAGGAAGCGCATCCGGCAAGGAAAGGGGGAGCGCCGGATGCCGTGTTTTGACGCAGCATGGGCGCGCGCCCGCGGGCCGGGTCCGTCATGTCGAGAAGGGTCATGTCGGGAAGGGATGGTGCCCAGGAGAGGACTCGAACCTCCACGGCCTTGCGGCCACTAGAACCTGAATCTAGCGCGTCTACCAGTTCCGCCACCTGGGCAGGTGTCGTGAAACGGGCAGATAATGAGGCGCAATCGGACTGTCAACGGGATTCTGGCCCTTCCGTGATGAAGCTTGTCGGGCCGGGTCTGCCGGGCTATGGAAAGCCCGTGTTCGCTGTGCCGAAGGAAGGAGACACGGCCAATGTCGAGAATTGCGGTGGTCTATGGCGGGTCCGGGTTTCTGGGGCGCTATGTCGTGCGGCGGCTGGCGGCGGATGGCTGGCGCGTTCGCGTCGGATGCCGCCATCCGGAACAGGCTCTTTTCGTCCGCACCTATGGCGCCGTCGGCCAAGTCGAACCCTTCCTTTGCAACATTCGTGACGACGCCAGCGTTGCCCGACTGATGGAGGACGCCGAGGCGGTGGTCAACCTTGTCGGGATCCTTGTCGAGCATGGCCGGAACACCTTCGAGGCCGTGCATGTCGACGGGGCCGAGCGCATCGCACGCATTGCCGCCGAGAAGGGCGTTCGCCGGCTTGTCCACGTCTCGGCAATCGGGGCCGCGCCCGATGCGCCAAGCCGCTATGGCCGGACGAAATGCGCGGGCGAAAAGGCGGTGCACCGGCATGTCCGCGATGCCGTGATCCTGCGGCCGTCGGTGATGTTCGGCCCCGAAGACGAGTTCTTCAACCGCTTCGCGCGGATGGCGCGGCTGTCGCCGGTCATTCCGATCGCCGGGGCGTCGACGCTGTTCCAGCCGGTCTATGTCGACGATGTGGCGCGTGTTGCCATGATGGCCATCGACGGAGAGGCGGGGCCGGGCGTCTATGAGCTGGGCGGGCCCGGGGTGCACAGTTTCCGAGAGTTGATGCAGATCATGCTGAAGGTCATCCATCGCCGCCGGCTGGTCGTCAACATGCCGCGGCCGGTGGCCGGTGTCGTGGCCGGCCTGTGTGACTTTGCGCAGGCGGCGACGCTCGGACTCTGGAAGAACTCGGTCCTGACGCGGGACCAGCTTCGGCAGCTTCGGGTAAACAATGTCGCCAGCGGCGATGCGCTGGGCTTCGAGGCCCTGGGGCTCGAGCCGGCGGCACTCGAGGCGGTGCTGCCGGAATATCTCTGGCCCTATCGGCCCGCCGGTCAGTATGACGAGCTTCGCCGCACGCTGAAGCGTCTCTCGCGTCAGCCGTAGGCGACCCAGAGAAGCGCGAGCCCCAGGAACACGCGGTAGACGACGTAGGGCGCGAAGCTGACGCTGCGCAAAAGCCGCATCATCAGGCCCAGTGCGAGAAGCGCGAAGCCGAAGGCGAAGACGGCGGCGATGGCGCCGTCACGCGCAAGGGCGGCGTCGGCCTCTGTCGCGACCTTTGCGCCCAGAAGGACCCCCGAGGCCAGGATCGTCGGGATCGACATCAGCATCGAGAGGCGGGCGGCGTCGCTGCGCCGATAGCCAAGCCAGCGCCCCGCCGTGATCGTGATGCCCGACCTGGACGTGCCGGGGACAAGCGCCAGGCATTGCGCAAGCCCCATCACGATCGCATCCCGCAGGGTCCAGCCTTCCCCCGTCTTTTCCTCGGGGCCGGTGCGATCGGCCCACCAGAGCACGAGGCCGAAGCCGAGCGTTGTCCAGGCGATCACCCGGATCGAGCGCATGGCCTCCTGAAGCCCTGCAAGTTCGCTTGCGAGCCCGGCGATGACGACCGGGACCGTGGCGATCGCCAGGAGGAAGGCCAGCCGCGCGCCGGCGGTGTCGAGACGGCCGCGCAACAGCCGCGGCAGTCCGAGGAGGGCAAGCCGGACATCGGACCAGAAGTAAAGGACGACGGCGGCAAGCGTGCCGACATGAACCGCCACGTCGATGGCCAGGCCCTGATCCGGCAGCCCCGTCAGGATGGGCAGAAGGACGAGGTGACCCGACGACGAGACCGGCAGGAACTCGGTCAGCCCCTGAAGCGCGGCAACGATGATGATGTGCAAGAGCGGCATGCCAGATGCTCCGATTCGCTTCGCGAGACTATTCGCCCCTGAGCCGAAGGAAAGCCCCATAATAGGGAATATCTACTGACCTTTTATCGGTACGGGGCCGAGGCAATCTCCGCGCTGCGGCGAAAAATCCGCTTAATAGGGCAGCTATTATGACTTTTCATGTTCGGGCTCTTGGCTTAGAAGAAGCCCACGAAAGACCTGATGACAGGAGGAATCGGCATGTCTCGGCGCCCGATGCTGCAGTTCGTTTCGATCGGAAAGGAAATGCCGCCGAAACGCCCGCCCGAACTGCGCGCGCATGATTTCCACGAGATCTATGCCGAGTTCGACGACGCGAAAGCTGCCGAACAGGCCTCGCGCTGCAGCCAGTGCGGCGTGCCCTACTGTCAGGTGCACTGTCCGCTGTCGAACAACATTCCCGACTGGCTTCGGATGACTGCCGAAGGCCGGCTGGAAGAGGCCTACGCACTCAGCCAGGCGACGAATACCTTCCCCGAGATCTGTGGCCGCATCTGCCCCCAGGACCGGCTTTGCGAAGGCAATTGCGTGATCGAACAGGCAGGCCACGGCACCGTCACCATCGGGTCCGTCGAGAAATACATTACCGACACCGCCTGGGAGCGCGGCTGGGTCAAGCCGGTGACGCCCGAGGTGGAACGGGCCGAGTCGGTCGGCATCATCGGCGCCGGACCGGGCGGGCTGGCCGCGGCCGAACGCCTTCGCCGCAAGGGGTTCCAGGTTACCGTCTATGACCGCTACGACCGCGCCGGGGGGCTTCTGACCTA
>RFGD01000425.1 GCA_003696705.1 Alphaproteobacteria bacterium
CATCATGAACGTCCTTCACGACGGTCTGGCCGACACGAAATACCGCCCCTGCCCGCTTCTGGTGAAATATGTCGAGGCCGGCTGGCTGGGCCGCAAGACAGAGCGCGGCTTCTACGACTATCGCGGCAAGACGCCCGTGCCTACGCGCTGAGCCGCGGGGGCTACATCTCCTCGCCAAACCGGTTGGCGACCAGTTCGGAAAGCGCGGCGACAAGCTTTTCGGCGTCGGGACCGCTGGTCTCGACCTCGATCTCGGAGCCTCGTGACGCGGCAAGCATGAGAAGGCCCATGATCGAATCGCCCGACACGCTCATGCCGTCCTTGCTGACGGTGGCGGTGGCGTCGTGCTGCTCGACGACCTCGACGAAGCGGGCGGATGCCCGGGCATGAAGCCCCTTCTCGTTCACGATCTTCAGCGTTCGCCTCGCCATGCCGTGCCTCGCCCCCCTGTCACATCCGCGGCCGGCCCTACCCGGCGTTTGCGTCAAACGTATTGATGTATTTCCGCCCGGCTTCCATCGCCGCCGCGACCGCGTCCTCGACGGGCAGGTTTCGCGACTTCGCCAGCTTGATGAGCATGGGCAGGTTCGCGCCATAGAGGATGCGCCGGTTCTGGCGCCTGCACGCCCCGAGGCTCAGGTTCGACGGCGAGCCACCGAACATGTCGGTCACGATGATGACGCCGTCGCCCGTGTCCACGGCGTCGGCCGCATTCGAAATCTCTTCCTGCTTCCGCGCCCGGTCGTGGTTCTCCTCGATGGCGATGGCACGAATGCCGGGCTGATGGCCGACCACGTGCTCGACCGCGGCGAGATACTCGCGCGCCAGTCCGCCATGTGCCACGATCACGATCCCAATCACGTTTCGCCAACCCCAAGTGCCTTGGCCCCCTCGGGGCCATCGGCGCGCCGCTCCAGTTCCCTGTGTTCTATAGACACCCGCCACCCGGTGTCTTCAAGCGCCCCCCGCACGGTTTCCGCAACGGCAACCGAACGATGGCGCCCGCCCGTGCAACCGAACGCAACCTGCAGGTGCGACTTGCCCGCCTTTTCGAAGGCGGGAACGGTCAGGGCAAGATAGTCCACCGTCATGGATACGAATCGGGCAAAGTTCGGATCTGCCGCGACATACTCGCGGACGGCGTCGTCCCGCCCGTCGAGAGGCCGAAGGGCCGTTTCCCAATGGGGATTGCGCAGAAAGCGACAGTCGAAGACCATGTCCGCCCCCACGGGAAGTCCTCGCCGGTACGAGAACGAGACGACGGTCACGACCATCCCGGCCGTCACTGCAAGATGCCCGAACAGTCGTCCGATTTCGGCCCTGAGCCCGTGGGGTGTGAGGCCGGTGGTGTCGATGACGATGTCCGCGATATCGCGCACGGGGCGCAGGACCTGCAACTCCTGCTCGACACCGCCAAGCGGGGCCTCGTCGGGCGCCAGTGGGTGGCGACGGCGGGTTTCCGAAAAGCGCCGCACCAGCGTTTCCGCCTGGCAGTCGAGATAGAGAAGCGTCACCTCGACGTCCGTCGAGGCCCGAAGCGAGAAGGCGAGCGCCTCGACCGCCTCGACGGAAAAGCCCCGCGTCCGGGTGTCGATGCCAAGTGCGATCGGGCGTTCGGCGCCGCCATCGGCAAGGACCCGCGGGAGAAGCCGCAGGGGCAGATTGTCGATGGCCTCGAATCCCAGGTCCTCGAGCGCATGAATCGCCGTGCTCCGGCCTGCGCCGGCCGGACCCGTGACGAGAACAACGTGTTGTGGCCTGCCGCGTGGCATCTGGCCTTCCTCTCGCACCTCAGGCCGCGTCCACCCGCCCCTTTACCAGATATAGGAAAAGAGCGGCCGGAAAATGGCCCTGGGCAACAAAATCCATCACTTCGACGCGAACGCCAAGAAGGAAAGTCGTCCGGATCTCGGGTAGCCGCGCGGCCGCCTGCCGCTCCATGTCGACAACCACCGCAAGTCTTGCGAAAGGCTGGCGCGGCGCGCGCAGGATGCCGACGCCCCGCGCCTCGATCGCTCCGGCGATGGCTTTCGGCGCGCTGGCCACCAGGCCGTCGTCGCGGCGCACCAGCACGGTGCGGTCATCGGCGACCAACCTTGCGCCCAGCGCAATCAACGATAGCGCAAGGGCGGACTTTCCGGCCCCCGAGGCACCCACAAGAAGGGCGGCGCGCCCGCCGACGGCGACTGCTGTTCCGTGAACGATTTCGCGGTCCGCGACGGCGCCCGACGGGGCTTTGTCCCGGACCGCACCCATGACCTAGATGGGCAGGCCGACGACGAAGCGCGCGCCAAGCGGCTCGGACGTCGCATCGGCATCGGTCGGCCGGATGTTCTCGGCCCAGATGGCGCCCCCGTGGGCCTCGACGATCTGCTTCGAGATCGCAAGCCCAAGGCCCGAGTGGTTGCCGAACTGGCCTGGCGGACGTTCGGAGTAGAAGCGCTTGAAGATCTTGGACAGCGCCTCTTCCGGGATCCCGGGCCCCGTGTCCTCGACCACGACGAGGACGCGGTTTTCCCGCCGGCGGGCCCAGACGCGAACCGCGTCGCCTTCCTCGCAGAAGGAAATGGCATTCGAGATGATGTTGACGAAAACCTGGGCAAGCCGGCCCTCTAGCCCCGAGATGATGATGGGCTCTTTCGGGATGTCGGTGATGAAGTCGACGCCCTTGCGGGCCGCCTCCTCCTTCTGGAAGCCGATGATGTTCTCGAGGAGTTTCGTCAGATCGAACTCTTCCTCCTCTTCCTTCACCAGCTCGCTGTCGAGCCGCGAGGCGTTCGAGATGTCGCTGACAAGCCGGTCGAGGCGGCGCACGTCATGCTCGATGACGTCCAGAAGCTTCTTCTTCTGTTCGTCCTTCTTCGCGATGCGAAGGGTATCGACGGCCGAGCGCAGCGACGACAACGGGTTCTTGATCTCGTGCGCGACGTCGGCCGCGAACTGTTCGTTGGTCTCGATGCGGTCGTAGAGCGCCGCCACCATGCCGCGAAGGGCCCCCGACAGGCGTCCGATCTCGTCGGGGCGGGCTGTCAGGTCGGGAATGCGGATACGATCCGGGCTCAGCTTTCGCGCGTTCTTCTGGCGGCCAAGCTCGGCCGCAGCGGCCAGATCGGCAAGCGGGTTGGCGATGGTCGACGCGAGAACAAGGCTGAGGCCGATGGATACCAGAAGCGCAATCACGAACATCTGGAGAACCTGTTCGCGCTCGGCGCGGACAAGGGCATCGATCTGTGCGGCCGACGCCGTCGCGGCGATCACGCCAACGACCTCGTTCCCGCGGAAGATCGGCGATGCGACCGTGAAGCCTGCGCCCGGCCGCGCGCCGACGGAACTGATCCGCGTCACGCCGTCAAGCGCGCCCATCGCCAGCTCGCGCAACTTCTCGTCCATGCTTTCGGTCGAGACCGGCGCGCGCGTCTGCAGCCGGTCGGCCACGTAGGACCAGACGTCGTTCAGAAAATCGGTGATGGCGCTCGACCCGATCCCCTCGGACAGGCCTTCGACCGGCGGCGGGACCTGACCGGCGATCCCGCGTGAGTCGGCCACGATGCGACCGTCGACGTCGAGCACGTAGAGCCGCACGCCCCCGGGCCGGCGAATGTTGGCAAGCACTTCGACCGGGTCGAGTGCTTCAGCCGTCGCGAGATAGGCCTCGAATACGTCGGCAACGAGATGGGTCTCGGCCACGAGGTCGCGCTCTCGCTGCACCACCAGGCTGTCGCGGAACGGGTTGAGATAGAGAACGCCCGCGACAAGGATCACGAGCGCCATGAGGTTGAAGAGGACGATCTTGCGCGCAAGCGGCGAGCGGTTGATCAGAAGAAGGCTCTTCTTCCTGCGCAGCGTCGCGAGCGGCCCTTCAAGGCGCTGCGGCTCCTCGACATAGTCCTCTCCCACGACGATGCGCCCGTCCTGTCCTGCCCCCACGCCGGATCGTCCGATATGTGACGCCGCGCTCATTCCTCGTTGAACCTGTAGCCGATGCCGTAAAGCGTCTCGATGGCCGAGAAGTCGGGATCGACGCTGCGCATCTTCTTGCGCAACCGCTTGATGTGGCTGTCGATCGTCCGGTCGTCGACATAGACCTGATCGTCATAGGCGACGTCCATGAGCTGGTCACGGCTCTTGACGAACCCCGGCCGCTGCGCGAGCGCCTGAAGAAGAAGAAACTCGGTCACGGTCAGCGAGACGTCGTGCCCCTTCCACGTGACCGCGTGGCGCAACGGATCCATGGTCAGCGAGCCGCGAACCATGACCTTGCTCTCGTCGGTCTCGACCTCTCCGCCCTTGGCGATGGCCTCCTGGCGGCGCAGGAGCGCCCGAATGCGCTCGACCAGAAGCCGCTGCGAGAAGGGCTTCTTGACGTAATCGTCGGCCCCCATGCGCAGGCCCAGGACCTCGTCGATCTCGTCATCCTTCGAGGTTAGGAAGATTACCGGCAGCGAACTCTTCTGCCGGAGCCGCTGCAACAGGTCCATGCCGTCCATTCGCGGCATCTTGATGTCGAGCACGGCCATGTCCGGCATCCGGCGCTGAAACGCGTCAAGCGCCGACTGGCCGTCGTTGTATGTCTCAACTTCAAATCCCTCGGCTTCCAGAGTCATCGAGACGGACGTCAGGATATTCCTGTCGTCGTCCACAAGGGCGATCCTCGACATAGATTTTTTCCTTGTACTGCTCGTTCTGCCCAATTTTTTCCGAAACCCTGCTGGAAAGCTGCCGAAAAATCAACAAAGTTCTGCGAATCGGGTGCGATCGCCCCGTCATCCTGTGGCAAAATTTCACAACAACTCCCTAATCGCGGCCGCCCACGTGGTGCCTGATTGCGCTAACTGTGCGCCTGCGTCCTGTTTCGCTGCAAACGCAGCATGATATACCACCCTTACCGACCCGCCGCGGGTGACGGGCCGGCCAGTTCGACAACGTCGAAACCAATCGGGGGACATGCCGCACCCCCGCGTGAGGAGCGAAACCGGAATGAACACAGGACGCGTCAACCCATCCATGCGCCTCGAGGATCAGGGTATCACGGGCACGGGAAGGGTCTTCTACAACCTCATCGAACCGCAGCTCGTCGAGGAGGCCGCGCGCCGGTCGGAAGGGCACATCGGCCTTGGCGGCACGATGCTCGTGACGACCGGAAAGCACACGGGCCGGTCGCCGAAGGACAAGTTCGTGGTCCGCACCCCTTCGGTCGAAGACAGCATCTGGTGGGAAAACAACGCGCCGATGGAGCCCGCGGCATTCGCGCGCCTGCATGCCGACATGCTCGAGCACATGAAGGGGCGCGACTATTTCGTCGAGGACCTCTATGCCGGCGCCGACCCCGAGCATCGGCTTGATGTGCGGATGGTGTGCGAACTGGCGTGGCACGCCCTCTTCATCCGTCACCTTCTGCGCCGGCCGGACCGCGCCGAGCTTGACGGTTTCACGCCGGCCTTCACGGTCATCAACTGCCCCAGCTTCAAGGCCGACCCGGCGCGCCACGGCTGCCGGTCCGAGACGGTGATCGCCATCAACTTCGACGAGCGGCTCGTCCTGATCGGCGGAACTGCCTATGCCGGCGAGAACAAGAAGTCGGTCTTCACGCTTCTCAATTACCTGCTTCCCGAGCGCGGCGTGATGCCGATGCACTGTTCGGCCAACCACGCGGTGGGCAATCCCGACGATGCGGCCGTCTTCTTCGGCCTTTCCGGAACCGGCAAGACGACGCTTTCGGCGGACCCGACGCGCACGCTGATCGGCGACGACGAGCATGGCTGGTCGGCCAACGGCATCTTCAACTTCGAGGGCGGCTGCTATGCCAAGACCATCAACCTGAGCCCCGAAGCAGAACCCGAGATCTATGCGACGACGCGCAAGTTCTCGACGGTCATCGAGAACATGGTCTACGACCCCGAAACGCTCGAGATCGACTTCGACGACGACAGTCTGACGGCAAACACGCGTTGCGCCTATCCGCTCGAATACATCCCGAACGCGTCGCCGACCGGGCAGGGCGGCCACCCGCGCAACATCGTCATGCTCACCTGTGACGCCTTTGGCGTGCTGCCGCCGATCGCGCGCCTGACGCCGGCGCAGGCGATGTATCACTTCCTTTCGGGCTTCACTTCGAAGGTCGCGGGCACCGAGCGCGGCGTCACCGAGCCCGAGCCCACCTTCTCGACATGCTTTGGCGCCCCCTTCATGCCGCGGCGCCCCGAGGTCTATGGCAAGCTTCTGCGCGAGAAGATCCAGCAATACGGCTCGGCCTGCTGGCTCGTGAACACGGGCTGGACCGGCGGCGCCTATGGCGTCGGAAAGCGGATGCCGATCAAGGCAACGCGCGCGCTCCTTGCCGCGGCGCTCGACGGTTCGCTGAACGCGGTCGAATTCCGGCAGGATCCGAACTTCGGCTTCGAGGTGCCGGTCGCCGTGCCGGGCGTCGACACGACGCTTCTCGACCCGCGCAGTACCTGGGCCGATCCCGAGGCCTATGACGCGCAGGCCCGGCGCCTTGTGAAGATGTTTGCCGACAACTTCACCCAGTACGTGCCGCACATCGACGATGAGGTGCGCGCCGCGGCGATCGGCTGAGCCCACGCCGCATGAATGCCTTCACGGGGGGGCGGTCCATGATCGGGCCGCCCCTTTCCCGGTGCGGATGTCAGACCAGAAAGGCGCGGCGCAAGAGATTGGCGCCGGCAAGGGCAAGGACAAGAAGCGTCGCCTGGCGAAAGCGTCTTGCATCCAGCCGGTCCTGCGCGCGGACGCCAAGATACATCGCGGCCAGCACCGGAACGACCAGGACGGCCGACAGCCACGCGGCCTGTCCCGAAAAGACGCCCGATCGAAGATGCCCGGCCAGAAGAACGACCGAGCCGACGCTGTAGATCACGCCCTGGGCGCGGATCATCTCGACCTTGGGGACGTTGAGCGCCAGAAGATAGGCCACCGTCGGCGGCCCCCAGACGCCTGCAAGACCGCCGCTGAACCCGCCCGCCAGCCCCAGGCTGACGGCCAGCGGCACGGGGCCCGGGGGCCGGCGCAGCGACAGCCCCACAAGCTGACTGGCCACGAACACGAGGATGAGCGTGCCGACAAGGGCAAACATGAACGATCGCGGCAGGCTCGGCACCCATAGCGCCGTGACGAAGATCATGCCGACGAGAACGGAGAGATAGAGCCGGAACCGGCAGGCCGTCGCCAGCGCGCTGGCCGGACCCTGGCGGAGCGCCTGTGCCGCGTTCGTGACGAGCGTCGGCAGGATCAGTGCACCGAGCGCCGTCTCGGGGGGCAGGAAAGAGGCAAGGCTCGAAATCATCAGCATCGGCATGCCGAACCCGACGGCCCCCTTCACGAATCCGGCGCCGGCCCCCGCCAGCATGGCCAGCGCAAGTTCGGGCGGCTGGAGGCCAAGAATGCTCGTCATCTCGCCTTCCCGTTGGTCCTGGCGGCAGCATAGGCCATCGCCCATGCCCCCACCACCACGAAGGGCCTGCGACATTTACTGTCTCAACGGGCTCTCCATTGGCATTTTTGTTGCGCTGCGGTTGCGAAATCGTTATCCCTGCGGCGCAGAAATGACGGAGGCTCGGATGGCTCATGACGGAAGCGGTGCCGCAATGGACAAGGCGGTGATCCTCTCGGACCTCGAGGACCTGACCGACGCGGCGGTCCGCGACATCGAGACGGTGCTTGAGGCCGCGCGCACGGCGGTGGCCGAACGGGTGGTCGAGGACGGCCGGGTCGCCGGCCACCGGCTCGAGGCCGAAGAGGACATCGCCCACGGCCTCTCGTGGCTTGCCACCTATGTCGAGGCCCTGCGCCAGATGCAGGGTTGGGCCCGGCGGCTCGGAACCGAAGGGGCGCTCGGCGATCTCGAACGTCTTCTTCTCCAGATCGCGTTCGGGGAATACCTGGCCCAGATCGCCGGGGGCATCCCGATGAGCCAGGGAGAGATCGCCCGCCTTTCCGCGATCGGCGTCGACTGGACACCCGGCCCCGCTGCCCGCCGGCTGATCGAGAGCGGGAACACGACCGCGGCGCGCATGGCGCTCGTCGGCCTCATGCGCGCGCACGAGGGTCACGCGACCTTCGGGGCCACGGGCCTTGACGAAGATCTCGAGATGATCCGCGAGCAGTTCCGGCGCTTCGCCGACGAACGCGTCGCCCCCCATGCCCACGAATGGCACCTCGCCGATGCACTGATCCCCATGGAGATCATCAACGAAATGGCCGAACTTGGGGTCTTCGGCCTGACGATCCCCGAGGAATGGGGCGGCCTTGGCCTTTCCAAGGCTTCGATGTGCGTCGTGTCCGAAGAACTTTCGCGGGGCTACATCGGCGTCGGCTCGCTTGGCACCCGCGCCGAGATCGCGGCCGAGTTGATCCTGGGCGGCGGCACCGATGCCCAGAAGGCCGCCTGGCTTCCCCGCATCGCAAGCGGCGAGGCGCTGCCGACCGCCGTCTTCACCGAACCCAACACGGGCTCGGACCTTGGCAGCCTGCGAACGCGTGCCGTGCGCGATGGCGACGAGTATGTGCTGACCGGCAACAAGACCTGGATCACGCATGCCGCGCGGGCCAACGTGATGACCGTCCTCGCCCGGACCGATCCGGCGACAAGCGACTATCGCGGCCTTTCCATGTTCCTGGCCGAAAAGACGCCCGGGACGGACGAGGACCCCTTCCCCGACGCCGGCATCACCGGCGGCGAAATCGAGGTGCTCGGCTACCGAGGCATGAAGGAATACGAGCTGGCCTTCGACGGCTTCCGGGTCCCCGCGGCCAACCTTCTGGGCGAAGCCGAAGGCCAGGGCTTCAAGCAGCTCATGCGCACCTTCGAATCGGCGCGGATCCAGACGGCGGCGCGCGCAATCGGGGTGGCCCAGAACGCGCTCGAGGTCGGCCTGCGCTATGCCGAAGAGCGAAAGCAGTTCGGCAAGCCGATCATCGAGTTCCCGAGGATTGCCTCGAAGCTTGCCATGATGGCGGTCGAGATCATGGTCGCGCGGCAACTGAGCTACTTCTCGGCACGCGAGAAGGACGCCGGGCGGCGCTGCGATCTGGAGGCGGGCATGGCCAAGCTTCTTGGCGCGCGCGTGGCCTGGGCGGCGGCCGACAACGCCTTGCAGATCCACGGCGGCAACGGCTTCGCGCTCGAATATCAGATCAGCCGGATCCTCTGCGACGCGCGCATTCTCAACATTTTCGAGGGTGCCGCCGAAATCCAGGCGCAGGTGATCGCAAGGCGGCTTCTCGGCTGACGCAAGTCAGGGCGCGACCCTCATCGCTTGCGCGAGAGGCGGTCGACCAGGCGCTGGCGCGCCGGCGGCAGGGGGCGGTCGCCCAGGGCCGGCGCCACCATCGTGTCAAGGAAATGGCCGGTCGTCTCGAGCGCCGCCAGAACGTCGCCGCGCCTTCCCGGCGCGCCCTTCAGGACCGGCGAGAGCGGCAGGAGACGGTCGGCCCACTTGCCGGCCGCATCGCGGCTTACGGCCCTGCCGGTCCGCGGAGAGACGAAGACGAGATCCGCCTCCGTCCCCGTCACCGCACAGCGCGTCAGGTCAAGGCCGAAGCCGGCCTCCTCTAGAAGCGCAAGCTCCCAGCGGGCATAGTCCGCCGGCCAGTCGGCACCGGCATCCATCGCGTCGAGAAGGGCCTCGGTCATCCGGTAAAGGCGCGGATGGGGATCCCGCTCGGCCAGGACATGCACAAGAAGCGCCGTCACCGCGTGAAGGCCGGCCAGGGCGAGGGCATCGGCAAGGATCGAGACGCGGGCACGGACCGGCTCGACCGAGAAGGTGCCGAGGTGTTCCTCGAGCCGTGCGCGCCACACGACGTCAAGGACGGCGCCCGGCTGGAGCACCGGCGCAAGACGCCGCCCCGCGCCGCCGCGCACGAGCCCCGAAGTGCGGCCCCGCCCCTCGGTGAATACCTCGACGATCGCCGCGCTTTCGCCGTGGCCGCGCACGGCCAGCAAGGTTCCGGTGTCGCGCCATTCCATGCCTTGACCTCGGGCATCGGGGGACAACTTGTCAATCGCCTGCGACGGGTCGGGGCGCGCCGGCGGCCCTCAGTCGGCCAGCCCCGGTTCGTCCAGAAGGTCGCGGCCGTCCGGCGCCTCGATCTCGATCACCCAGAGATCGGGGTCGGCCCGGCTCTGGCGCGCGATGACCGCGTCCAGCGCGCCGTCCTCTCCCTCGGCCAGGTCCATCCAGTGGCGCGCGCCGGTAAGAGGGTCGGTGGCCCGTTGCCTGAGGACCCCGGTGCCGTCGAGCCGGTTGACGCGAACGATGACGGCCCCGGCCGTCGCATCGCCCCGCCGGACGACATAGGCGGGAATGTTGGCCTGGCCGAGGCGCGCCAGATAGGCGCGCACCCAGAAATCGGCGACAAGTCGGGCCATCAGCCGCCCGCGTCGCGGAAATCGAGGCCCATTTCGGCATAGCGCTCGGCCTCTTCCTGCCAGCGTTCACGCACGGCGACACGCACGAAGAGATGCACACGTCGGCCCAGAAATGCCTCGAGCTCTTCGCGCGCGGCGCGGCTGATCGCCTTGATCGTCTCGCCACGATGGCCCAGGACGATGCCCTTGTGCCCCTCGCGGGCCACATAGATCACCTGGTCGATGCGGACCGAACCGTCCCGGCGCTCTTCCCAGTTTTCCGTTTCGACGGTCAACTGGTAGGGAAGTTCCTGGTGCAGCCTGAGAAGGCACTTCTCTCTCGTGATCTCGGCTGCCATCATGCGCAGCGGCAGGTCGGCGATCTGATCCTCGGGGTAAAGCCACGGCCCCTTGGGCATGCGCTGGGCAAGCCAGGCGCGCAGATCCTCGACCCCCTGCCCCTTCTCGGCCGAGATCATGAAGGTCTTCTCGAAGGGGTAGAGCGCGTTCAGTTCCGCCGCCAGGGCCAGAAGCGTTTCGGGCCGGACCCGGTCGATCTTGTTGATGGCCACCGCGACGGGCCGACGGCCGGGCAGCGCCGAAAGCCCCTCGACGATGCGGCGGACGCCCGGCGTCACCCCCTTCTGCGCCTCGACGAGCAGAACGACGACATCGGCGTCGGCAACACCCGCCCAGGCGGCCGCCACCATGGCCTTGTCGAGCCGTCGCTTCGGCTCGAACACGCCCGGGGTATCGACGAAGACGATCTGCGCGTCGCCCTCGATGGCGACACCGCGGATGCGGGCCCGCGTCGTCTGCACCTTGTGCGTGACGATCGAGACCTTCGCCCCGACCATCCGGTTCATCAGGGTCGATTTTCCGGCGTTCGGTTCGCCCAGAAGGGCGACGAAGCCGCAACGGGTCTCGGCGCCCGTTGGCATTCGGCTCTGCGCGTCAGTCACTTTCGGCTTCCTCCAGCGTCTCGAGAAGGGCGCGCGCCGCGGCCTGTTCCGCATGGCGCTTGGCCGGCGCGCTGGCCTGCGCGCTCCGCCCGTCCGCAAGCCGGGCCTCGACCGTGAAGACAGGGGCGTGATCCGGCCCTTCGCGTCGAACCTCGGTATAGGACGGGGGCTGCATGCCGCGCGCCTGCGCCCATTCCTGCAGCGCCGTCTTCGGGTCGCGCGCGTCGGTCTCGACGGTGGCAAGCCGGCCCTTCCAGAGCCGCCGCACCACGTCCCGGGCCGCCTCGAACCCGGCGTCCAGGTAGACCGCGCCGATGACGGCCTCCATGGCATCGCCCAGAAGCGCCACCTTCCGCCGGCCGCCGCTCATCATCTCGGACTTGCCAAGCCGAAGGACCGCACCAAGATCGACCGCACGCGCCATGTCGGCGCAGGTCTCCTTCCGCACGAGCGCATTGTAGCGCGGCGCGAGGACGCCCTCGGCGGCGGCCGGGTCATGTTCGAGCAGCGCCTCGGCGATCACGAGCCCCAGCACCCGGTCGCCCAGGAACTCGAGCCGCTCGTTGTCGGGGCGTGTGCGGGTTGCGATGGACGCATGGGTCAGCGCCCGAAGGAGAAGTTCAGGCCGCCGGAACCGGTGGCCCAGACGCTCCTGAAAATCCCTCAGCTCTCGGGAAAGCTTCACTCGATCTCCTTGAAGAACCTGTCGCCCCGCCATGTCCAGAAATAGAACATGCGTCGCCCGGCGGACGAGAACATCACCCTGTCGGCACGGCCGATGAGGTTTTCGAACGGCACGAACCCGACGCCGCCTGCGGCCTGCGACACACGGCTGTCCTGACTGTTGTCGCGGTTGTCACCCATGAAGAAATAGTGACCCTCGGGCACGGTGAAAACCCGGGTGTTGTCAAGAAATCCGTTGCGCTCGATGTCCAGGATGTCGTGGCTCACGCCGTTCGGCAGGGTCTCGCGATAGCGCTCCTTCACGCATTCGCCGCCAAGCCCGACAGGCGCGTTGGCGCAGCGCGGCAGGAAGCCCTGTGGCCCCTGGCGTTCGTAGGTCTCGACGAATTCGCCGGCCGGCTCGAGCTTGACCGGCTTGCCGTTGATCCACAGAACGCCGTCCTTCATCTGGATCTTGTCGCCGGGAAGGCCGATCAGCCGCTTGATGTAGTCGGACCCGTTCACCGGGTGGCGGAACACGACCACGTCGCCCCGCTCGGGCAGCGACGCGAAGATCCGCCCCGAGATCGGGCACATCGAGAACGGGCAGGAATAGCGCGAATAGCCATAGGCCATCTTGTTGACGAACAGGAAATCGCCGATCAGAAGCGTGTCCTTCATTGAGCCCGAGGGAATCCAGAACGGCTGAAAGAAGAGGGTCCTGAAGACCCCCGCAATCAGAAGGGCATAGACGATGGTCTTGACCGTCTCGACGATGCCCTCGCGGGCCGATGTGCCTGTTTTCATGCGCTGTCCACCTTGCCGCCTTGCCGGGGGTTCATGGGACGCGATGGGCGGGCTGTCAAGCGCCGTCGGGGCCGCAGCCGGAATCGGAAACGGGCTTGGCCTCGATGAC
>RFGD01000426.1 GCA_003696705.1 Alphaproteobacteria bacterium
ACGGCGTAATCGGCCGCATAGGCTTCGACACAGCCGCGTCGGCCGCAACGGCACTTTCGCCCGTCGGGGCGATAGGGCACATGGCCGAGTTCGAAGGCGGAGCTGCGCGCGCCGCGCATGATTCCCTCGGCACCGACGACAGCGGCACCGATCCCGTAAGAGGCAAGGACCGCACAGAAGGGCGGGTTCAGCCCCTCGATCTCGCGCGGGAGGATGCCGGCGATCAGGGCACAGTCGTTGTCGACGGTGACATAGGGAAACCCCCGGGCTTCGATGGCCCCGGCCAGGGCGCCCGACGCGCCGGGCAGCGCCGGCGACCAGACGATCGACCGCCCGTCGTTCGCAACGGCCCCCTGAACGCCAAGGACGAGGACGTCGGGCTTCCGGTCGAAAGCGGCGACCACGTGTTCCGCCAATTCCCGCGTGTCCATCGTCCCGAGCTCCGGTCGGGTCTGCCAGCGCTCGATCCTCGAAAGTGCGAAATCCGCCCGGGCAAATCCGATCCCGCGGTGCGTGACGGCTGCCGCCGCGACTTCGGCGCGTCCCGGGGCAAGGCCCAGACGTCGCCGCGGCCTGCCGGGGCCGGTGCCGCGCTCTGTTCTCTCGCCTTCGACAAGAATGCCGGCGCGCTGAAGTTCTGCCGCGATGAGCGTGATCGTTGCCGGGCTGAGACCGCAATGCCGCGCGGCTTCGATGCGCGACATGGGGCCGAGGCGGCGAAGCGCCGAGACGAGCCGAAGCCTGTTGGCGCGTCGGATGGACTCCGATCCTTCGGCCCCGGCGCGATCGGGCGGCGTATCCGGTCCAAGGCGTTCCATCAGCAGATTTCCCATTGACAGGGGCGACCTCGCCCGTAATTTTTTAATGGTCAAAAAAATGGAAGAACGCAATGTTTATCGGCCTCGACCTCGGGACGTCCGGCCTTCGCGCCGTGCTTGTGGACGAGATGCAGCGGACGCAGGCCGTGGCCGAGGCGGCCTATGACGTCAGCCATCCGCAACCGGGCTGGTCCGAACAGGCGCCGGACGACTGGATCCGGGCCGCCCGCGCCGCTCTCGGAGATCTGGCCGGCGCGCACCCCGACGGGTTGGCCGGGGTCCGAGCCATCGGCCTTTCGGGCCAGATGCACGGTGCGGTGCTTCTTGACGGGGGCCACAAGGTGCTGCGGCCGGCCATCCTCTGGAACGACACGCGCGCGGCCGAGGAAGCGGCGGCCCTTGATGCCGATCCGCGGTTCCGCGCGCGAACGGGCAATGTGGTCTTCCCGGGCTTCACCGCCCCGAAGCTTGCATGGCTCGCGCGTCACGAACCGGCGGTTCACGCGCGGATTGCGCACGTCCTTCTGCCCAAGGATCATCTGAGGCTCTGGCTGACCGGCGAGATCGCCACCGAGATGTCGGACGCCGCCGGCACCAGCTGGCTTGACGTGGGCGGGCGCGCATGGGCCGAAGAACTTGCCGTCGCGTCGGCAACGGATCCGGCCTGGCTTCCGGATCTCTTCGAGGGGACCGAGGTCACCGGCGGACTGCGCGCCGATCTGGCAGCCGAGTTCGGCCTTCGCCCCGGAACGCCCGTCGTCGGAGGCGGCGCCGACAATGCGGCGGCGGCCGCCGGAATGGGCTGTCTTGCCGAGGGGCAGGGCTTTGTCTCGCTTGGTACGTCGGGGGTCGTCCTTGTGGCCCGGGACGGCTATCACCCCGCGCCCGAAACGGCCGTCCACACGTTCTGTCATGCCGTCCCGGACCGTTGGTACCAGATGGGTGTGATGCTGTCGGCGACCGACAGCCTCAACTGGCTCGCGCGGATTGCGGGGACCACGCCGGCCGCGCTTGCGGGTGCGCTTCCCGATGAGCCCCGGGGGCCGGGGCCGGTCCGTTTCCTGCCCTACCTTTCCGGCGAACGGACGCCCCACAACGACGCGGCGATCCGCGGGGTTTTCGTCGGCCTCGACACGACCCACGACAGCGCCGATCTGGCCCGCGGTGTCATGGAAGGCGTCGCATTCGCACTCACCGACTGTCTTGATGCGCTGCGCGAAACAGGTGCCAACCCGCCCGCCCTCATCGCGGTCGGCGGCGGCTCCCGGTCGCGGTTCTGGGTCAGGACGCTGGCGAATGTGCTGGGTGTCCCGATCCTCCTGCCCGCCGACGGAGAGCTCGGTGCCGCCTTCGGGGCCGCGCGACTTGCCATGGTCGGGGAGGGGGGCGCCGAGCCGGCCGCGGTGCTGACGCAGCCGGCCGTGGCCGAAACCGTCGCGCCCGACCCCCACCTTGCCGCGGCCTACGAAGAAGCGCTTGCCGCGTGGCGACAACTCTACCCGACGATCAGGAGTCTCAGATGACCACCAATTTCTTCCCCGTCCGCAAGATCGGCTACGAGGGGCCCGAAAGCGACAACCCGTTCGCGTTTCGCCACTATGACCCGGACGAGGTCGTCCTTGGCCGGCGGCTCGAGGATCACCTGCGCTTTGCCGTCTGCTGGTGGCACAATTTCGTCTGGCCCGGCACGGACCCCTTCGGTGGGCCGACCTTCGACCGCCCCTGGTTCGGCGACGACATGGCGGCGGCGCGCCTGAAGGCAGACGTCGCGTTCGAGATGTTCACGGCCCTTGGCGTTCCCTTCTTTACGTTCCACGATCACGACGTCCGGCCCGAAGGCGCGACCTTCGCCGAGACGCGCCGCAACCTCGAGGAAATGGCCGACTATCTTGCCGAGAAGATGGAGGCGTCGGGGGTTCGGCTTCTCTGGGGAACGGCGAACCTCTTTTCGCATCGCCGCTACATGGCCGGCGCCGCGACAAATCCGGACCCCGAGGTGTTCGCCTATGCCGCGGCGATCGTGAAAAGCTGCATGGACGTCACCCACCGTCTCGGGGGCGAGAACTACGTCCTATGGGGCGGGCGCGAGGGTTACGAGACGCTTCTCAACAC
>RFGD01000427.1 GCA_003696705.1 Alphaproteobacteria bacterium
GCAGCGGATTCAAAATCCGCCGACTTCGGTCTTGGGGGTTCGAGTCCCCCCTCGGGCACCATTTAGGCAGGTTGCCGTCAAGTCGTCGCCCCGGTGCCATATTGCGGCCATGTTTTGTGGCGATTCTCTGCCTGGAGAACCTGTTGAGAGCGGGGATCAGGCAGTGAGACACGTCGCGAACGGATATCGGGGACTGGAGCTGATGGTCGGGCTGAACGCCGACCGGCTGATCTTCATCCTTGCGATTGCGGGGACGCTTCTGGCCGCGTCCTATATCGGGGCGCCCTAGGCGTCAGGCGGCCGACTTGACCAGGAAGGACCCGCTCCGGCTTGGCGCCGGGGCGGGTTTTCCTGTTTTGACATGGGGGCCCGTTTGGGGCTACTCACTTCGGCAACGGATAATTGGGACGGGGCGAAGTGATGGGCTGGGGTCGAGGCCGCCTTAGGGCACAAGTTTCCGGGGTCTTCAGGGCATGGGCAATCGTTCTGGCATTGGCCGGCCTGGGCCTGTCGCCTGCGATCGGGTTCGTCCGGTCCGCCGCGGCGCAGGAATACGTCTTCAACACGATCACCGTCGAGGGCAACGAGCGGATCGAACCCGCGACCGTCCTTTCCTATGCGGCCATCCCGCGCGGCAAGCCGATCACCGCGGGCGCCCTGTCCGAGGCTTACCGCCGCCTGGTCGACAGCGGCCTTTTCGCCGAGGTCGAGCTCAAGCCCCAGGGCAACCGGCTCGTCATCTCCGTGCGCGAGAACCCGGTCATCAACCGCATCAGCTTCGAGGGCAACCGGCGGCTCAAGGACGAGGACCTCGAGAAGATCATCGAAAGCAAATCCCGGCGCGTCTACAGCCCGGCCAAGGCCGAGGCGGATGCCGCGCGCATCGCCGACGCCTACCGCCAGCAGGGGCGCATTGCCGCCACGGTGACGCCCAAGGTGATCCGGGTCGAGGGCAACCGCGTCGATCTGGTCTTCGAGATCGCCGAAGGCAACATCATCGAGATCGAGCGCGTCAGCTTCGTCGGCAACCGCCACTTTTCGGACTGGCGGCTTCGGCGGGTGATCGGGTCCAAGCAGGCCGGGCTGTTCCGGCGCCTCATTCGCTCGGACACCTTCATCGAGGACCGCATCGCCTTCGACCGCCAGGTGCTGACCGATTTCTACAACTCGCGCGGCTTCATCGACTTCAAGGTCCTGTCGGTGACGCCCGAACTGACGCGGACCCGCGACGCCTTCTATCTGACCTTCAAGGTCCAGGAGGGCCAGCAGTTCCGTTTCGGCAAGATCGACGTCACCTCGTCGCTGCCCGGCGTCGACCCTGACGAGTTCCGCAAGGTCGTCAAGATCCGCCCGGGCAAGGTCTACTCGCCGGTGCTGGTCGATCAGGCGATCCGGCGGCTCGAGCGGCTGGCGACGCAGAAGGGGCTGACCTTCGTGCGCGCCGACCCGCGCATCAGGCGCAACGACGCCGACCAGACGCTGGACATCGAGTTCCAGCTGGTCCGCGGGCCGCGCATCTTCGTCGAGCGCATCGACATCGAAGGCAACACGGCGACGCTCGACAAGGTCATCCGGCGTCACTTCCGGCTGGCCGAGGGCGATCCCTTCAACCCGCGCGAGATCCGGGACGCGGCCGAGCGTATCCGCGCCCTTGGGTTCTTCTCGAACGTCGACGTGACGACCCGAGAGGGGTCGGCGCCCGACCAGGTGATCGTCGACGTGAATGTCGAGGAACAGCCCACGGGGACGCTTTCCTTCGGTCTGAGCTATGGCGTCCAGACCGGCCCGGCCATCGCCCTGTCCTTCACCGAGACGAACTTCCTTGGCCGCGGTCAGACGGTAAGGCTGTCGCTCGACACGGGGACCGACAACCGCAACCTCGGCTTCACCTTCATCGAGCCCTACCTTCTCGATCGCGACCTGAAGCTCGGGCTTACCGCCTGGTATCAGACCACCACCCAACAGGACGAGGCCTATGATACCGAGCTTGCCGGCTTCAGCCCCAGCCTCGAGTTTCCGGTGTCGGAAAACGGTCGACTGAAGCTTGCCTACAAGATAGCGCGGGATCGCATCTCGAACGTGAGCGCCTCGTCCTCGCCGATCCTTCTGGCCGAGGCGGGAACGCAGTGGACCAGCTCGCTTGCCTATACCTATTCCTACGACACGCGGGTGACGGGCATCGACCCCAACGCGGGCGTCCTTCTGCGCGTCGGCCAGGAATTCGCCGGGCTCGGCGGCGACACCAAGTTCATCCGCACGACCGCCCTTGTCGCGGCCGAGCGCAAGGTCCTGCAAGAGAACGTGACCCTGCGCGCCGAGATCGAGGGCGGGGCCATCACCTCGCTTGGCAACACGACGACGCGGGTGACGGATCGCTTCTTCCTGACGTCGTCGCGGATGCGGGGCTTCGAACGCAACGGTGTCGGGCCGCGCGACCTGACGGTTGCGAACCTCGACGCGCTGGGCGGCAACTACTTCGCCGTCACGCGGCTCGAGGCCGAGTTCCCGTTGGGCCTGCCGGTCGAATACGGAATGACCGGGGGCGTCTTTCTTGACATCGGGTCGGTCTGGGGGCTCGACAACACCAATGGCGGCGCCGTCGATGACAGCATGCATCTGCGTTCGGCCGTCGGCTTCTCGATCTTCTGGGACACGCAGATCGGGCCGCTCAGGTTCAACTTCTCGAAGGCGATCAAGAAGGAAAGCTACGATCGCGAGCAGCGGTTCGACCTGACGATCTCGACCAGGTTCTAGGATGACGGGGCGGGGCGGCCGAGGCGCGGTCGGCATTTGCGCGGCGCTGGCCTTGGCCGGCCTCGTGGCGGCGCCGCCTTCCTTGGCGCAGACCGCAGAACCCCGGGCGGCGGGGCCCGTTTCCTCGCCCGTCCTGACGCTCAACCAGGAACGGCTTTACCGCGAATCCCTGTTCGGTCGCCGTGTCCAGCAAGAGCTCGAGGCCGCGGCCCAGGCGCTCACGGCCGAGAACCACCAGATCGAGGCCGAGCTTCTGGCCGAGGAAGAGCAGCTCACGCGCCAGCGCGAAGCCATGGACCCGGCCGAGTTCCGCGCCCTGGCCGAAGCCTTCGATCGCAAGGTCGAGGAGATCCGCCGTCGCCAGGACAGGAAGCAGCAGGAACTCAAGGCCCGCGCCGAGGCCGAGCGCAAGCGATTCTTCGAGGCCGCCTATCCCGTGCTCTTGCGGCTTGTCGCCGATCTTGGCGCCGTTGCCATTCTCGACAGCCGCGCCGTCGTCCTTGCGCTTTCCCGGGTCGACATCACGGACGCCGCGATCCGGCAGGTCAACGCCGTCATCGGCGACGGCGCCGCCCCGGCGGAGGGCTCGGCCGGCCCGGCGGACGGGGCCACGCCAGGCCAGGACGCCGGCGGCGCGGCGCCGGCCGAGTAGGCGCGACGCGCCGGCGTTCTTGTTTCGGCCGGGCCGAGTTGGTAGGGGGACGTCTGACGCCCGCAAACGGGTTCCACAGGGAAAAGGGTCATGACCGCCGACACAGCCGACATCGAACTCATCCAGCGTATCCTGCCGCACCGTTATCCGTTCCTGATGATCGACAAGGTGCGCGACATCCGGCCCAACGAAGGCGCCGTCGGCATCAAGAACGTGACCTTCAACGAGCCGCATTTCCAGGGCCATTTTCCGGGCGCGCCGATCATGCCGGGCGTGACGATCGTCGAGGCGATGGCCCAGACCGCGGCCGTCATGGTCGGCGTGTCGCAGAACCTGATCGGGCATGGCGCGCTGGTCTATTTCATGGCCATCGACAAGTGCAAGTTCCGCCGCAAGGTGGTGCCGGGTGACGTGCTGGAACTGCATGTCGAGGTGCAGCGCGCCGGCTCCAAGATCTGGAAGTTTCGTGGTCGCGGCATCGTCGCCGGCGAGGTGGCGGCCGAGGCCGATTTCACCGCCATGATCGATCTGCCGAAGGACGACTGAAGCCGATGGCCATCGATCCGACCGCCACGATCCACCCCTCGGCCATCGTCGAGGACGGGGCCACGATCGGCCCCGGCACCGTCGTCGGTCCGTTCAGCCATGTCGGCCCCGAGGTCACCCTGGGCGCCGGTGTGGTGGTCAAGAGCCATGCCGTCATCACGGGCTGGACCGAGGTCGGCGACGAGACGGTGATCTTCCCCTTCGCCTCGATCGGCGAGGTGCCGCAGGACCTCAAGTATCGGGGAGAGCGGACGCGGCTTGTCATCGGCCGCCGCAACCGCATTCGCGAAGGCGTGACCATGAACGTCGGCACCGAGGGCGGGGGCGGCGTGACCCGGGTCGGGGACGACTGCCTGTTCATGACGGGTGCCCATGTCGGCCACGACGCCCAGGTGGGCAACGGGGTCATCATGGCCAATCAGGCCGCGCTGGCCGGCCACTGCATCGTCGAGGACAACGTCATCATCGGCGGGCTTTCGGGTGTGCACCAGTTCGTGCGCATCGGCCGCGGGGCGATCATCGGCGCCGTCACGATGGTCACCCATGACGTGATTCCCCATGGTCTTGTGCAGGGGCCGCGGGGGCAGCTTCACGGGCTCAATCTTGTGGGGCTGAAACGCCGCGGGGTGCCGCGCGACGACATCACCGCCCTTCGGGCCGCCTATCAGGCCCTGGCCCAGGGCGAGGGCGCCTTCGTCGAGCGTGCGCGGCGCCTCTTCGAGGAGACGGACAGCGACTATGTGCGCGAGGTCTGCGCCTTCATCCTCGGGGCGACCGACCGGTCGTTCCTGACGCCCGAGTGACGCCATGCCGGGGCCCTTGGCAATCATCGCAGGGGCGGGCCGCCTGCCCGGCGCGGTGGCCGAGGCGGCCGCGGCCGCGGGGCGAGAGGTCGTCGTGTTCCAACTCGACGGATACCGGGCCGAGCTGCCGCCCGGCACGCGGACGGAGATGCTTCGCCTGGAACGGCTGGTCCCGCTGTTTCGCCGTCTGGCCGAGATGCGCGTGGAAGAGGTGGTGCTGGCCGGCGCCGTGCGCCGCCCGCGCCTGGATCCGGCGCTTTTCGATCCCGACACGGCCGCGCTTCTGCCAAGGATCCTGCCGGCCCTCGAAGGCGGCGATGACAGTGCGCTTCGCGCCGTCGTCGATCTCTTCGAAACGGAGGGCTTCCGCATTCTTGGCGCCGACGCCGTGGCGCCGTCGCTTCTGCCCGAAACCGGCGTTCTTGGCGAGGTTGCACCAACGGCGGCCGATCGGGCGGACGTGACCCGCGCGGCCGAGGTCGTCGCGGCCCTCGGGGCGGCGGATGTGGGGCAGGGCGCGGTCGTCGCCGGCGGGCTTGTCCTGGCCGTCGAGACGATCCAGGGCACCGATCACATGCTGCGCACGCTTGTCGAACTGCCGCACCCCGCCCGCCCGCATGCGCCGCGCGGCGTCCTTTTCAAGGCGCCGAAGCCGGGGCAGGAGCGGCGCGTCGATCTCCCGACCATCGGGCCGGACACCATTTCGGGCGCCCGCGCGGCCGGACTTGCCGGCGTCGCGGTCGAGGCGGGCGGCGTCCTTCTGCTCGATCGCGAGCGGACGGTCGCCGCGGCCGATGCCGCCGGGCTTTTCCTTTGGGTCCGAGAGGCGGAATCGTGCGCGTCTTCCTGACAGCGGGCGAGGCGTCGGGCGACCGGCTTGGCGCGGCGCTGATGGCAGGTCTTAGGCGACTGTCGCCCGATGTTTCCCTTGCCGGCATCGGCGGGCCCGAGATGGGGGCCGCCGGGCTCCGGAGCCTTTTCCCCATGGAAGAGCTTTCGGTGATGGGCATCGCCGAGGTGCTGCCGCGGCTTCGCCGGCTCCTTGCCCGCATCGACGAGACGGCCCGCCGCGTGGCCGAGGAACGGCCCGACGTCCTTGTGACCATCGACAGCCCGGATTTCTCGTTGCGGGTGGCGCGGCGGGTGCGCGCCATGGCGCCCGGAATTCCGATCGTGCACTATGTCGCGCCCTCGGTCTGGGCATGGCGGCCGGGCCGGGCGCGCCGGCTGCGCGGGCGCGTCGACCGCGTTCTTGCGCTCTTGCCCTTCGAACCGCCGTATCTCGAGGACGCAGGCGTTCCCTGCACCTTCGTCGGCCACCCGGTCGTGGCCGAGCCGGTTGCCACACCGGCCGAGGCCTCGGCGTTTCGCGATAC